>CAYTFT010000289.1:0-4022 GCA_964437155.1 uncultured Chitinophagales bacterium
GAATATTCTATTGTGTATGATGATACACTTTCTCTTACCAGCACGCAGGTAGGCGCGGGAATGAGTTCGGTTTCTTCTCCGTTCTGGACAGCGTATCCAGTTGAGCGGACACAAATTTTATGGACCGCAGCAGAATTGACGGCAGCCGGAATGGTGGCAGGGGATATTTCGGGAATGGATTTCAATTTTGAAGGGATCGGGCAACCGATGAATCATATGATGATACGGATGAAAACAACATCTGATGTCGCATTTACTTCGCTGGTTTTTGACGGCGGACTTACTACTGTTTATGATCAATATACTTCGTTCGGACTGGGTTGGGACGGCATCGATTTCACAACGCCTTTTTACTGGGATGGCGTTTCCAATATCCTGATCGATATCGCTTACAGTAATCCCTCTACTACGGGCTTTTCGTATACCGTTGCTGCCGATAACACCGGATTTAATTGTGTGCGCACAACGGCTTCGTATGGGGAAAAATATATTGAATTCTATAATCCTGATTATGCCGATGTGATCGGGAACCCGCTGAGTGGATTAAGCGATCAGGTGACAATTGCATTCTGGGCGCAGGGCGATCCTGCTTTTCAGCCGCAGAACGGGACAACCTTTGAAGCGGTAACATCCACCGGAGCGCGTGTGCTCAACAGTCATACACCGTGGAGTGACGCGAATGTTTACTGGGATGCCGGTAATGATGGCGGCTACGACCGAATCTACAAAAATGCTGCGCCGGCAGATTATGAAGGGAACTGGACCTACTGGACGTTTACAAAAAATACAGCCACCGGTTCGATGAAGATCTATAAAAACGGGGTCCTCTGGCATTCCGGAACCGGTCTTACCAAGCTCATGGAAGGTATTTACAATCTCCGCCTGGGACGTGGAAACTGGGGTGGTTCGGAAGGATATGACGGGAACATGGAAGAATTTGCGATTTGGAATGCAGAGCTTGACGCGACTACCATTGCGGATTATATGTATAAGGATCTGGATGCCGCGCACCCATTTGCCGCAAACCTGATTCTGTATTATCATTTTAACGACGGAGATGGTTTAACCGAACCGGATGCAACATCGAGTAATGATCTCGGACTTGTCGGAGCAGTTGCGCGTGATTTCAGGGGTAATGATCTTTTCAGAAATGCGGAATACAGCATGTGGCGGCCGGCAGTGAAATTTGAGCAGGGAACGTTTACCAGTCACCTGGATTCAACACTCATCGTTACAGAGGTTCCATCGGACCCCATCGCATTAATATGGTACGATCCGCTCGATCCGACCACGGCAACGGATACAGTACTTGTTTGGCCATCAGGTTATTATACCTACGATTATAATCCCGATGGTACGATCGCAGATTCTACCTTAGTTACTTCAACATCAACGATTTATAACGAAGACCTTCCATACTATAGTGATCCTTTTGAGGTTGTTAACCGGTATGAACTGGCAAGATATATTACACCTTACGGTATCGGTCTCGACCTGGGTGAAGGGTTTACATGGACCTATGATGTTAGCGATTACCGCCCACTTTTACACGATAGTGTTCACCTCAACGCCGGTAACTGGCAGGAGTTGCTCGACATGGAATTATGGTTCATCGAGGGAACTCCTCCGCGGGATGTGGAGTCCGTTACCAATTTATGGAGCGGTTATTACGGGTACGGTCTGGAACCGTCGTTTGACGCACTCACGCCGGCAAAGGATGTCACAATTCCGGCAGATGCCGATAATACCAGAGTTAAGGTGCGTGTGACCGGTCATGGGTTTGGCGGAACAGCGAACTGTTCGGAGTTTTGTGCAAGGGAGCATTATTTCCTTAAAAACGGTTCCACGATCTGGAGCAAGGAAGTATGGCGCGACAACTGCGATCTGAATCCGGTGTATCCGCAGGGCGGAACATGGATTTATGACAGGGCAAACTGGTGTCCGGGTGCCGAGGTTACAACCTATGATTTTGAACTTACTCCGTTTGTAACTCCGGGCAATACCTATAATTTCGATTACAACGCTGAGGATTATACCTGGAATGGCGTTGGATCAGTACCTACCTATGTTACCGAAGTGCAGCTGGTAACGTATGGTCCGGCGAATTTCACTTTAGATGCAGCCTTATCTGATATTATCACACCTTCGGATGATGATATGCAATCGCGTAAAAATCCGGTTTGTCACAGCCCCGTTGTCAAAATAACGAATACAGGATCCACAACACTAACCTCGCTGGATATTACTTATGGCATTAAGGATTTCGATCTCGATACCTATACATGGACGGGAAGCCTGGCATTTATGGAGAGTGAGGAAGTAACCCTGCCGAATTTCGGGTGGACAAATTCGGGAACAGAATTTATTGCGACAGTAAGTAATCCAAATGGCGGGACAGATGGTTATGCGAACAATAATTCAATGACGACTGCGATCGTGATGCCTCCGGTGTATCCGAATGATTTTTATATTGAAACAAGAAGTAATAAGGCATCGCATGAAAACGACCTGTTCGTGTATGATCAGTTTGGCAATACTGTTTTTGAAAGAACAACTTTTGCGGATAATACAACATACAGAGATACATTGCATTTAACCGACGGATGTTATTCTATTTATTTATGGGATTATGGTGAAGACGGACTCAGCTTCTGGGCAAATACCGATGGTTCGGGATGGTTCCGCACGCGGGATGTAATTGACGGGGCGTATATTAAAAATTACGAGCCAGATTTCGGCGGACTCATTTATCAGGAGTTTACCGTTGGGAATTATACACCTGTTGCCAATCAGCCGGAACGCAAGGATGATGTTGTTTTATATCCGAATCCTGCAAGTGATGAAATATTCGTTGATCTTGATCTTGCAAAAATTTCTGATGTGCAGATCGATATAACAGATGCGACAGGCAAACTGATCTATTCAGAGATGCATAAACGCACGCAAAATGAAACATGGCATTTTGATATGACCGCCTATCCTTCAGGAATGTATTTTACTGTGATACGAACAGACCACGATCTGATCACAAAGCAGTTTGTATTGGATAAATAATTGGCAGAAACCCCGTAGGGGTGACATTCTTTTACCGCTCTGCCGATTCTCCGAATCGGCTGTGGTGGCCGCAGACTCCTGTCTGCATTTTATTTATCTATTCCGGAAAATACCGACCCGCATAAATTTCGATGAACGATATACATACATGGACGTATAAACAAAATGTGGTTAGTGAAAAACACACCACCCCGACGCCATACAAAAATCACAACTCCGCAGGAGTCGAAAACTTGCAGGAATGTTCACCGGATAAAAATTTTAATGCACATGATTTAATCTGCAGAGCTGATGCGACTCGCCGGTGATGGTTTCCCAGCGTGTCTCGGGAATATGCGCCAGATGCAAAACATGCGGGCTCTCACAAATTTCGCGGCTCAGAACAATACCGTTCGTCAGTAATACATGTTTTTCTTTCTTTGAAAGGGACGTAAGGCAGGTGAGAGGATATAATCCCGATGCATCGATCATTTCTTTGAGATTATCTTTTACCGGATAATTCCATCCGATGAGTCCGAGCCCCGCGCACGTGCCAAACGTGATCGCATCGCGCGAAAATTTTGTATTGGTCACCACCCAGCCCTGATGCAATTTATTGGCATGCCCCGGCAATAATTTCCATTGTGCTTCCACATCGCGAAATCGCGATTCGATATAGAGCGGAACTTTCACATCGCAGAAAATACCTGTCGCATTATGGTATTTACATTCGATAAGAAAATGATTTTTATCTTTTTCAGCGATCACATCCACCTCGTGTGTTACGCATCTTCCCTGTAAAATCTTTCCCACCTCAACACGGTAGCCGCGGAATTTTAATATCTCTGCGATAAATCTTTCGAACGGATATCCCGATGGCCCCAGTTCCATAATTGCATTTTTCAATTTGTAGCGGGCTGCAAAATGTTTGGATTCTTTTTTCAGCAATCCGAATGCGATCTTGTAAATATTTTTGGTGCGGATCCCAT
>CAYTFT010000290.1:0-3979 GCA_964437155.1 uncultured Chitinophagales bacterium
TGTAGCAAACAATCAAAACATTAATTGAAGCCCCGTAGGGGCGACATTATTGTAGCAAACAATCAATGCATTAATTCAAGCCCCATCGGGGCGGCATTATTGTAGAAAGCAATTAATGTATTAATTCAAGCCCTGTAGGGGCGGCATTATGGAATTATTATTTATGTCGTTGGTGTAAAAACACCAAGGCGTAAAAAATAAAAAATGAAAACAGGTTTCAGGCAAACTGCCGAATTCTGTTTTCATTTTTATGTTGTAGAAATTAATTCTATTTATTATCCTCTTCGTGCATCATTGTGCGCAATTTACCCGAAAGAACAAATAATATCACGGCAGCAACTCCGCTCATAACAATAAATACAGTAAAGAACTGAAACAAATTAGTTATTTCCATTCCCATCAGGCTTGGCCAGTGCGCAGGCAATGCCTGCTCCTTCATCAGATTCACCTGATCGGCCGTAGCTGTAACCGTACCGTTAAGAACACCATTGAGATCAATACCCGCATCTTTTGCTTTCTGGAACTGCTCCTCTCCCGGTGGAATTAATGCCGACAATGTCCCGGCGAGTTTATTTGCCGCAGCATTGGCTAGAAACCAGGTTCCCATTAATAAAGATGCAAAACGCAGCGGCGCCAGTTTACTCACCATGGATAATCCGATCGGGGATAAACATAATTCACCCATTGTATGTAAAAGATATAGCATCACGAGGAACCACATGCTGATCTTCACAGAAGGATCCACTCCTTTCACACCAAATGCGATCACAATATATCCGAGACATAATAAGAAAAGTCCGATAGACATTTTCAACGGAGAAGCAGGTTCTTTTTTTCTTTTCCCAAGCGCCACCCATAACATACTGAACAGCGGTGCAAGAATAATAATACCAAGCGGGTTGATTGACTGGAACCAGCTTGCGGGCATTTCCCATCCGAATAAATTCCGGTTTGTCTGTTTATCGGCAAAATAAGTGAGCGAGGCGCCCGCCTGTTCGAATGCACTCCAGAAAAAGATGACGAAAAATGCGAGAATAAATATCACCCAGATTCGCGATTTCTCATGACTGTTCAGCGATTTATCGGTGATAATTAATGTTGGCACTGCAATCGCAACTGAAAATATACAGGAACCGATCACATCAAGTTTCAGTACACCATAAAATATCGCAAAGAGCGCAGCTGCGATGATGGCAGTGACCCCAACCATTTTAGAATCAAAATCCGGTGTTTCCTTTTTTGAGGAAGCGACATTCTCCATATCTATATTATCCAATGTGCCATGCGATACATTGGTAGCAGCAACCTGTTCGCCATGATAATATTTCGGCGGCATGCCCACCGCTTTTCCTTCGGGGGTAACGAGATATTTATTTTTCAGAAATTCAAAAGAAATAACGGAGATCACCATACCGATTCCGGCTGCTAAAAATCCCCATTTAAAATCGGCTGCATTTCCGGTATCACCGATCCCGCCACAGATAAGCGGAGAGAAAAATGCACCGAGGTTAATGCCCATATAAAAAATCGTGAATGCACTGTCGATTCGTGAATCTCCTTTCGGATATAATTGTCCGACCATCGTGGAAATATTCGGCTTGAAAAAACCATTTCCGATGATGAGGAACGAAAGCGCAACGATCATGATCATTTTCGCCATGTCGGGATTTTCCAGCATCGATCCGCTGGCGAACATCATGAATTGTCCGATCGCCATCAGGATCCCGCCTGTAAATATCGATCTTCTGTTTCCCCAGTATTTATCTGAAATATATCCTCCGAGCAGCGGAGTGAGATAAACGAGACCGGTATAACTTCCATAAATATTCGAAGCGTCATCAATTGCATAGATCAATGCATTGGTGAGATAAAGCAGAAAGATCGCCCGCATTCCATAATAGCTGAAGCGCTCCCACATTTCGGTGAAGAACAAAACGTACAGCCCTTTGGGATGGCCCTGTGTTGGTTGTGACATAGTGTATTTTTTTAGATTACTGAATGAGATTGATGCGTTAAGATACATTTTTTTCCTTCATCACCCTGTTAAGCCATCTTAACAAAAAGAACATCATCAGGGCGGCCGCGGCGGCCAGTATCACGTTCATCATGAAAAAGTCGGCCTTGTCGTCTGCCTTTTCAAAATTGCTCGAAAGGATGCCGGCGAGTTTATTGCCGACAGAGGTGGAAAGGAAAAAACCGCCCATCATCAATGCAGTGAGGCGCGGAGGAGATAATTTTGATACGAGGGAAAGTCCCATTGGCGACAAACATAATTCGCCGATGGTAATGACGAAATAAGTGCCGAACAACCAGAATATACTTGCCTTATCCGATTCGATATCGACCGAGCGCACGGCGGCTACCATAACGAGTGCCGACAATGCCGTGATCAACAACCCGAAAGCGATCTTTGTCGGCGTGGAAGGCTCGCGGTTTCTCTTCCGGAGCATCGTGAAAAATCCTACTACAACCGGCGTGAGAAATACCACCCAGAAAGGATTGATCGACTGATAAATATTTGTGGAATAGGCGAGCAAACTTCCGTCGGGCGCCGGACGTTTTTCCGGGGGAAGATTTTTAAAATACGTTCTTGTTTTTTCGCGGTTGGTAATAATATCCGCCAGTTCTTTTTGTTCCTCACTGTCGGGTGTAAGTTTTTCTTTTTCCGATTTTAATGAGTCGATATAATTTTTGAACTGATCATCCGGGAGGTCAATACTTTTATCGTACACAAAATCCTGTGCAATACGAAGAGTGGATGCCGTTGACTCGAGTGCAACGGGCACTTTTCTGTTACTATAGCTTTCGGCCCAGGTGGTGAGTGCATCCCCGTTCTGATGAAAGACCGCCCAGAAAATAACAAGACATGCATAAACCGACAGCAATGCGCCGATGGGACCCTTATCCTCTTTACCCGCTTTAACGAACATGTAAATGAAAAATAAAATAACGGGAATACATCCGATCAGAAATGCATCGTTGGTATCGGTGCCGAAAATATTTCCGTCAGGATTTTTTACCGCATCGGTAACACCATTTATGAAATAACCGATGATACCAAAAACGAACATGGGCAATAATACGGTGGCAAATATTTTTCCGAGAGAAAGGTCGCCTTCCTTTGTCGGCTTCAGCACATCCGCATGGCGCACATGTTTGGTTCCGAAACCAAAGAATGTGAGTCCGAGCAACATCCCCACGCCCGCAGCAACAAATGCAAAGCTCCATCCGAATTCAATGCGCAAATATGCCGCGACGAAATTGCAGACAAACGCGCCGATATTAATTCCCATATAAAAAATATTATATCCCGAATCCTTATTCGCTTTGTATTTTTCGTCATTATATAAATTGCCGACGAGCGTGGAAATATTCGGTTTAAAAAATCCGTTGCCGAGAATGATGAGCAGCAACGAAATAAAAAATGCCGTTTCGTTGTGGATGGATAATCCGAAATACCCGGCTGCCATCAGGGAACCACCGATAAAAATTGATCTCCTGTATCCGAGGAGGCGGTCGGCGAGCAGTCCGCCGATAAATGGTGTGAGATAAACAAGTCCGATATACGTGCCGTAGATATCCGATTTTTTAATTGCCGTAAATCCCATGCCGCCGTTTTCCCATGCGTCGACCATATACAGGGAAAATATGCCGATCATGAGATAATACCCGAAACGTTCCCACATTTCGGTAAAAAATAATACGTACAATCCTTTGGGATGTTTTGCCTGGGTGCGTTCTGCCATTGTAGTGTTTTAGTGCGCTAAAATAAACCTAATTGGTGAAACAATTATTCCGCCAGATTTTTTTATAATAAAACAAATAAACGGAAGCGGACGCTTCAGAAGTGAAGCACGAGCGGACGCTCGCGCTATCTGGTAGATTTTTTATGATAAAACATGGAGGAATAATTTTTTTCCTCCACCGCTCTGCCGATTCTCCGAATCGGCTGTGGTGGCTGCAGACTCCAGTCTGCATT
>CAYTFT010000291.1:0-3979 GCA_964437155.1 uncultured Chitinophagales bacterium
ATCCTTGACAACAAGTTCTTTATTATACGTTCTGAACTGCGGGTAATCACTTTTTGAAGGTTCGTTATTGGTGATCAATCTGTCTGTAAGTGATCCTTTGAGCGGTTTACTGAACATACCTCCGAAATAAAGATCCGCTGAGTCAGCTTTGTATTCATTTGATTCAGTATTGAGAATATAATTATTCATTTTCGCATAGGTGACCGTGCTGTCGAGTCCCGCACGTCCCCAGCCAACTGTTCCGCTCTTGCCTCTGAATTCTTTTTCCAGCGGATAATACGTTCCCGAGGTTTCGTTTATCACCATGGTATCGCCTTTTGTATAGGCAAATAAAGTCGTGGAAGGAAAATGTACCTCAGGAACATCACCCGCTAATTCAAATTCGTAATCAAAGGAGCCGTAGCACCATGTTTTGGTGGGCGTATCATTTAACGCATTTTTTGAAAAAAAAGCCGCAGAAAATTCAAGGAACTGGTTGTAATTACTGTAACTGCCTTTTTTAGAATTATCGAGAATGGAATTCGTAATATTCATCCATTCAGAATACCTGTCGAATAACTGCCCGGATTTTGAGAAAGCAACCGTTGCATCCAGAACGGCCATAAATTGCGGTGTCGGTTTCATGCGGCGTTCCAGCATTTTATTGCTGAGGGGAATAATGAGGTCAAGTTCTTCCGGCGTAACATTTCCGGCTTCCAGTTCTTTGGCAAAACGGTCATAACTTTCTTTGCCGAAAGAATTATTATTGGATTTCATATAATCTCCGAGCTCTTTCATGAACTGGACAGGATCTGTGGAAAAGGAGGTAAGTACCTGCGAAAAAATCCCGGAAGCCGTGAGGAGTATCGATAAAAACAGAACACATTTTTTCATGCCGTTAAGTTAATGATCTGCGTGTTAAAACAAATACCCTTACAACGGAAAAATGGTGGAGAAATTATCTTCTTAACAATCCTTAAACAGCAGACAGCATGCGCTTATCCGTTTTGCAGTACCGCACATACCCAGTCACCTTTTGTGCGAGTGGAAACAAGGTTGAAAAAATAATGCCCTGCTTCTTTCACAATATCGTTGAGGTCGTTTTGCAGGATGCCGCTGATGATGAGTAATCCGCCTGCCTGCAGGGACCGGAAAAACAGCGGAATATTTTGCAGAATAATATGCTTATTGATATTCGCGAGGATGATATCGAATTGCTTCCCTGACATGAGTTCCAGTTCGCCGAGTTCAACGCTGATCTCGTCATATACCCTGTTCAGCGAAACATTATCCATGGCATTCTGGTAGGCCCAGTCATTATTGTCGATCGCAAGAACATGGTTTGCACCCTTTTTTACCGCGAGAATGGATAAAATGCCGGTTCCGCTGCCGGCATCACAAATCTGTTTCCTGCTGAAATCCAACCCGAGCATTTCCTCCATCATCAGATGTGTGGATTCGTGATGGCCCGTTCCGAAACTCATACGCGGTTCGATAATAATTTCAAATTCGTAATCCCCATTTTTCGAATGAAAGGGCGCACGAATCAGACACCGGTCGCCCACAACAACTGGATTGAAATTTTTTTCCCATTCTTCATTCCAGTTCTTTTTTTCATGCAGCTTCTGTTGCCATGTAAATACAAATTTCTGCTGCAGGTCGTTGAGATAAAATTCTGTTTCGGCAACAGAGAAATTTTTTTCCGGGATATATGCACTCAGTTCTGTATCGTTTTGCTCGAAGGTGTCAAATCCCTTTTCGGCAAGCAGTGCCATAAGGATTTCGGCAGTCTGGTCATCGGCAGTTTTGAAATTAAATTCAAAATAACGCATGGTCGGTTGATTATACTGCTTGAATGATCTGTATGAATTCTTCGGCTTTCAGACTCGCTCCCCCCACAAGTCCCCCGTCAATATCGGGCTGGCTGAATAAAATTTTTGCGTTGGCGGGTTTTACACTTCCGCCATATAGTATAGAAATATTTTCAGCGGTCTCCACGCCGAATTTTTCCTGCAGTAGTGCGCGTATAAAATGATGCATTTCCTGTGCCTGCTCCGGAGATGCTGTTACGCCTGTGCCAATGGCCCATACCGGTTCGTAGGCAATGATCGTTTGCTGCACTTGTTCGGTGCCGAGTAAAAATAACGTGTTCTCTATTTGCCGACGGATGACAGTGAAGTGCTCATTTTTATTTCTGTCCTCAATTAATTCTCCGCAACAAAACACAGGTTCTATTCTATATTTAATTGCGAGAAGGATCTTTGCTAAAATATGTGCATCCGTTTCATGAAAATATTGCCTCCTTTCACTGTGCCCGATAATAACGAACCTGCAATGTATGCTCTGCAGCATTTTTGCAGAAACTTCTCCTGTGTAGGCACCTTCTTCGTGCTCACTGATATTCTGCGCGCCAAATACGATCGACGTGTTACCGAATTGCCCGATGAGCCTGTCGATAAAAACAAAGGGCGCGGCGATATAAATATTCTCTTTTGCTGCATGGGCTCCAATATGTTCTGATAATGATGCAATGGTTGCAACGGCATCATCCTTCGTTTTAAACATTTTCCAGTTACCTGCTGTAATTCTTCGCCTCATCTTTCTGTGATTAGCATTATTTATGCAGAAATATCAACTGCCCTTTTCTGTATTTCTCACTTAATTCGTAAATGGTTGTCAGTATTTTTTTATCTGTAAGGGTGATCCCGATATTTCTTCGCTGCATAACTTCCTTCGCAACCTGCATTGCGTCCGATAATTTATAGGTGACAAATCCGCTCGCGCCGCCCCAGCTGAAAGAGGGAATAAAATTACGCGGAAAACCATCTCCGAAAATATTCGCATTCACACCTACAACAGTACCGGTATTGAACATGGTGTTGATACCGCATTTACTGTGATCGCCCATAATGAGTCCGCAAAATTGTAATCCTGTGGAAATAAAACGCTGCTGACTGTAATCCCATAATTTTACTTCTGCATAATTATTTTTCAGATTGGAGCAATTTGTATCTGCCCCGAGATTACACCATTCACCAATCACGCTGTTACCGATAAATCCATCGTGCGCTTTATTGGAAAAACCGGTGAAAACTGAATTATTTATTTCCCCGCCTACTTTACAATCAGGGCCGATTGTTGTAGGGCCATAGATCTTCGCACCCATTTTTACCACACTGTTTTCTCCCAGAAAAAACGGACCGCGTATAAGGCTTCCTTCCATTACTTCGGCATTTTTTCCGATATATACCGGACCGGTTGTGGTATTTATTACGGCTGCATGAAGAACGGCTCCTTCTTCAATAAATAACTGATCGCCGGTTACCCTGTTCCCCGGTGAAACCGGTTGCGATTTCCTGCCTTTGGTAAGCCGTTTGAAATCCTCCCTTAAAATACGGTCGTTATACTGAAACAGATGCCAGGGCCGGGAAATGATTAATGCAGTTTTTGTATAGTTAACTTTTTTAAGCCCCTGCATATCCAAAGTGAGGCTCATACCTGAAAAATACCTTTCACCCGAGCGCAATGCGAGAAGCATATTGTCCTGTATTAATGCTTCACCGGTCTGCAAGGTCTCCAGCATAATGAGCAGATCCTGATCGGGAATAGTGCCACCATAAATATACAGATTGTCGGCGCCGTATTGAACGGGAAATTTTTCTGCGAGATAGGGTTCCGTCAGCCAGCTTACATTACCGGTTGCGACGGCTTTCCATTTTTCAGTGATAGTGTCAATGCCGGTGCGTAATGCAGCAACCGGTCGCGTGAAAGTGAGGGGAAGCATCTGCTGCCACCGTTTGTCGTCAAATAAAATAATGTCCGGCATGCAGCAAAAATAAATGAAAAACCCCTTTGATGACTTACACCGAAGGGGTTTACTATGCGTTTAGGATGAAAATTATTTTTTCGCGTATTTCTTGTTGAATTTCTCAATACGTCCTGCAGTATCGATGAATTTCATTTTTCCGGTAAAGAAAGGATGACTCACGTTGGAGATCTC
>CAYTFT010000292.1:0-3971 GCA_964437155.1 uncultured Chitinophagales bacterium
GTTGCAGGCCGTGGAATAAAAACCGCACCGGTTGTATCTGTAATTTCCTCTCCTGTAATTTTTTTAATGCGGGTAAATATTTGTGATTCCGTACTAACCGGTTCTGCATACAGATCGTGGTATAAACCAAATTGTTGTGTAATTGCGCCCTGTGATCCTGAAAAAGCTTCTGCCTGAATAATACCTGCATTTTTCTGCCGGTAAGATTTATTATCAATTAAATGATTATCCTCCTTCAGAAATAAAAGATATTCATTTCCATATTCGAGTTGAAGAGAAGGAAATGTAACCTGTGCCGTATTATCAACCACTCCGCCTTCAGAAATAACACCAACAGTTTTGATCTGCCTGTCTCCTTTAAGGATAGCGGTGACTTCGATCAGGTTAAGCGTATAAATTTCGGTATGTGTGGTATTGAAATAGCTTTCCTGACTGATGAGTTTTCCTAAAACGATTGTTGCGGACTGTTCCGTCCGTTCGGTTAGGGGAACAGGCACCATCATGCATTGAGCCGCCAATTGCCGCATCGCAAACAAACTTGCAAAAACAACAAGCGGTAAATATCGCTGTAATAAAATTTCTGATTGCAATTTATTCTCCAAACCGCAGGTGTTAAATCTCATTTATTAGCTTTTCAGGCATGTAAGCACAACTTCCATCCATTAAAATACTTCACAATGTACGGATTATCAGCGGATCATACAAGCCGGGTTCTACTCAACCACCAGCTTTTGGAAGCATTGGATGCCCTCTTTTGTGGAAATGCTAATAAGATAAAGTCCCGGAGCCAGATCCGAAATATCAAAATCCGCCACCTGGTTATGCAGAAAAGATTGCATAATCATCTTTCCGGACAGGTCCGATATCATAACCGGACAATCCGAATTAATGAAGGCGGGATCATTGATCCTAACTGTGACCTTATTTAAAGCAGGATTCGGGGAAACAGAAAATGGAATAAAGTCATATTGACCGTTGATATCAAGCCCTTCATCAATAAGTTGATTACAGTTATCATCCGCTCCATTGAATACTTCAGGCGCACCCGGATATATAAGAGGATCGCCGTCATTGCAATCGGCGTCGTTTATAACATAACCTGGCAGAGAAAGCATACATGTAAGCGAATCTGTTGCGGCATCGCCAAAACCATCTCCATCAGAATCAATATATAAAGTTTGCAGCGGTAATCCTTCATCAATCTCAAGATTACAATTATCATCCACATTGTTGCAAACCTCATTTGTAACAGGATTAATGAGAATTTCTTCATCGTTGCAATCGAGGTAATTATTTACATATCCGTCAGGTAATACCCAACTGCAGATCAAAATTGTAACAGTTGCGTCTCCGAAAAGGTCTCCATCGTTATCTGCAAAATACGTGACCGGTAAATGCAACGAATTATCTGTATCATCACAATCGGTATTATCCGTTACAAATCCGGAAGGAGCTGTTGGGTCGCAGATTGCTATTGTGGAATCCGGAGTTCCAAACGTATCATCGTCTGCATCAAAAAAATATGTATTCATTGGCAATCCTTCATCTGTAGAGCCATTGCAATTATCATCAAGTGAATTACATATTTCAATAGCGGACGGATATATTGCATCATCATTATCATTGCAATCATTATGATCTGTAACAAATCCAGAAGGAATTATTCCTTCGCATACAATTTTCACTGAATCATGATCACCGAAACCATCGGCATCATGATCTGCATACCAGGTAACATAATTACATTCGGGAGCTAGTTTCATAACCCAATAGTCGTAAACACCATTTGACGGTTCTGTTTTATCGCCTGAAGCGGGAGAATTTGATTCACCGGCCAGTAATATGCCTCCGTCTGCATCAAACGAAATATTTCTTAATGCATCATAATCCCATCCGCCAAGATCCAGATCCCAGATAATATTTCCATCGGCATCAAGACGAATAAGCCAATAGTCTAACCAGCCATTTCCGAATTGTGTTTTATCGCCGCTAATCCCTGAGTCGGAAAAACCACCCATCACAAATCCATCATCAGGATATACGAGCATGTCGGATAAATACTCAAAATCCTCTGCACCATAAGTTCTATCCCATTGAATGACACCGGTGCTGTCGATCTTTACAACCCAATAATCAAACCCGCCGACAAGCGGTTCAGTTTTATCATATGCGACACCGGAACTCGAGTATCCGCCCAAAAGAAATCCACCATCCGAAGTAAGTTCAATTTTTTCACAGGAATCGTAGCCCAACCCGCCGATGGTGTTCTGCCAGACTATATTTCCGACTGCATCTAATCTTATGACCCAGTAATCATATGAATAAATATTTTCCTCTGTTTTATCACCACTTGCGTCAGAAGAAGAATTTCCGCCGAGAATAAATCCTCCATCCGGAGTTTGCCTGATCGTATTGAGAAAATCAAATTCACCACCACCGATCGAATTTTGCCATTCAATTATACCGCCCGCATTCACTTTAATGATCCAATATTCAAAATCACCCCAGCTGTCTTCTGTCTTATCATATGAAACCGGGGAATTAGAACTGCCTGCTAAAATATAACCGCCATCTGCAACCTGCGTAACACTGCAGATCCGGTCACCACCGGCACCGCCAATTGTGTTCTGCCATTCAATATTACCTGCTTCATCGAGTTTAATGATCCAGAAATCACCAACCGGAAATGCATCGCCGTAAGCCGGCTCCGTTTTATCACCTGAAATTCCGGATTCTGAGGTGGCTCCGATAAAATAACCGCCATCAGAAGTCTGGATGATATCCAACCCGTCGTACCCGTCAGTTCCGTTACCCCCGATGGTATTCTGCCACAAAACGCTGCCGGCGCTGTTTAATTTCAATATCCAGAGATCATATGATCCGTTGAATGATGGTTCCGTTTTATCACCGGAAATATTCGATGTTGAAATTCCTGCGACAATAAATCCGAGATCTGAGGTTGTGGGTTTGATGACTTTGCCATAATCATATCCAATTCCGCCAATCGAATTTTGCCAGACCACAGATGGCGCCTGTGTGAAGCAATTTTCTGTGCTTACTAATAAAATAAGCAGGAATTTATAATTAAAAAAAGATTTCCGGAGGTGTTTCATTATCACAGTTTGAATTTGATTAAAGTTAGCAAATTATTATGAAGAAATTTTATAGTAAATAAAAAAAGCCGCCCGAATCGAGCGGCTTTTATTTCAGATTATTCCCATCAGGCTTTTTCGCCTTCTTTTTCCTCTTTGGTTTTTTTCTTTTTTTCCTTTTCCGGATTGATCACGAGTTCATTTTTCGTTTTATCGAATTCAACCGAAAGGGTATCACCGGCTTTGAATCTTCCGGACAGAATTTGTTCTGCCAGCGGATCTTCCAGATATTTCTGGATGGCACGGTGAAGCGGCCTTGCACCAAACTGCGGATCATATCCTTTTTCACTCAGGAAATCCTTTGCACTGTCTTCCAGTGATAATTTATATCCCAGCACTTCGAGGCGTGATTTCACATCTTTTAATGTAATATCAATAATTTTGAAAATATCCTCGCGTCCGAGTGAATTAAATATTACCACATCATCGATCCTGTTTAAAAATTCAGGAGAGAATGTTCTTTTCAGCGCTGTTTCGATCACGCCTTTGGTATTTTCTTCCTGTGCCATCTGTTTTGCAGAGGTAGAAAATCCGACGCCTGTACCAAAATCTTTTAACTGGCGTGCACCGATATTCGATGTCATGATGATCAGTGTATTTTTAAAATCCACTTTTCGTCCTAACCCATCTGTCAATATTCCATCATCAAGCACCTGCAATAAAATATTGAAAATATCCGGATGTGCCTTTTCAATTTCATCAAGCAGAATCACCGAATACGGTTTTCTGCGCACCTTTTCGGTAAGCTGACCGCCCTCTTCATAACCAACATATCCCGGAGGCGCGCCGATCAGGCGGCTCACGCTGAATTTCTCCATG
>CAYTFT010000293.1:0-3946 GCA_964437155.1 uncultured Chitinophagales bacterium
TGTGCCTTCGAATGGTGGAAATTTTGCAGCAGGATCAATACCCAGTGATTTGTCGGCATACACTCTTTTCATAAAAAAGCCATAAATCGGCAATGCCATATTAGCGCCCTGTCCGAGTGCGGTAGACCGGAAATGCACAACAGGGTCATCAGCTCCCACCCATACACCGCAAACCAGTTGAGGCACCATCCCCATAAACCACCCATCAGTATTTTCCTGTGTGGTACCGGTTTTACCGGCAACCTCACTGGTAATGCCGCCATATTCTGGTCTGCGAAGACGTTGTCCGGTGCCGTGATCCACCACATATTCCATCATATTCAGCATTACCGCAGAAATTTCTTCCCGCATCACTTCCACTCTTTTAGCGGGAAATTCAGCTATAATATTTCCATTCTTATCCTCAATCCTCGAAACAAAAACCGGCCTCACAGCCACACCTTTATTTGCAAATGCAGAATAGGCCGATGTCATTTCAAATACAGTTAATTCGGGGGTGCCGAGGCAAATAGAAGGCTGTTTGGGTAATTCTGATTCAATTCCCATGTTATGGGCGAGATCAACAACAGGCTGAATGCCAACCTCCCGTAATAAATAGGCAGTGATCGTATTTACTGAATTACCGAGACCCTGCGAAAGAGTGAGCATGCCGCCATATTTTCCATCAGAATTTTTTGGTGTCCAGTCGGATAATAATCCCCATTTAGTTCCTTTTTCAAAAGTGACTGGAAGATTCGGTATCTGATAACAGGGAGAAAACCCTTTATCGGCGACTGCGGCAGTATAAACAAACGGTTTAAAGGTAGAACCTACCTGACGGCCCTGAGCCGGTTTTACGTGATCAAGCTGAAAATAGCGCATGTCAATTCCACCCACCCAGGCTTTGATCTCACCTGTATGCGGATCCATAGCCATCATCCCGGGATGTAATAATTTCTTGACATATTTAATGGAATCGTAAGGGGACATTACTGTATCAAGATCATACGATGGCGCATACCAGGAAAATACTGTCATGGTATCGGCTGTATGAAATGCTTTCTCAATTTCATCAGCACTTTTACCGGCTTTTTTCATACTGCGGTAACGCTCACTTTGCTTCATGGCATTATCGATCAGTTCAGGGTTCGTTCTCCCGCTGTATGGATAAGCCCACGGCTCATATTTATTTCCTTCCCAATGATCATAAAATTGCTTCTGCAGTTTTGATAGCCATTGGTATGCAGCCGCTTCAGCATAAGATTGCATTCTGCTGTCAATGGTAGTATATATTTTAAGTCCGTCCTTATAAATATCCCATTTTCCTCCGTCCGGTTTCTCGTTTTCTTTCACCCAATCAGCGAGCCATTGGCGTAAATATTCGCGGAAATAGGTTCCGTTACCCGCCTTATGATCCTGCCGTTTAAAATCCAGCTTGAGTGGTTTGGCTTTATACATTTCAAAATCGGCATCGCTCAGATTTCCTGCTTCATGCATTTCATGCAAAACAACGTTGCGTCGTTCAATACATTTATCCGGAAAACGCACCGGATTAAACAATGCAGGGTTTTTTACCATACCCACTAAAATTGCACTTTCATCTACTGATAAAGCGGAAATGTCTTTATTGAAAAATGTTTTTGCTGCAGTTTTAACCCCACTTGCATCGTATATATAAGGTATGGTATTGAGGTACATGGTAATAATCTCCTCTTTCGTGTATCTGCGTTCCAGTTTTGCTGCTGTAACCCATTCCTTCAATTTGATAAGAACAAGATCAAATTTGCTATCCGCAACCGGTCGGCCATATAAATTCTTTGCAAGCTGTTGTGTGAGCGTGCTACCTCCACCGGATTCTTCCTGTCTTAAAATAAGTGTTTTAAATATGACGCGCATGAGGCTCTTCGCATCGATGCCGCTGTGCTCATAAAATCTTCTGTCCTCGGTTGATACAAGTGCCTGTACCAAATGGGGCGGAATTTCCTGGTAGGTAGCATTCGTTCTGTTCTCCTTATAAAATCGGCCCAGTAATTCTCCGTCGGAGGTCAGTATCTGTGTGGCAAGATTACTTTGCGGATTTTCCAATTCTTCAAAGGAAGGCATCGCGCCGAAAAGTCCCATAGAAAGAAGTATAATAAAGAGAAATGCTAAAGCGGCACCAATAAAAAATATCCGCCAGAACCATTTGATCTGTTTTTTGAATACAGATATTTCCTCTTTGATCGACATAGGGGAATAAATTACTTTATATAATTTGTCTGAAAATATTCTTCGTAACCTGCAATATCCTTTGCTTTAAAGAACTGCACATAATTGGTCTTGGAGATCACTACAGGTGTAAATGATTCTTTCACTACATCTTTATAAACACCCGTGTTGTCCTTGATGGTGAAATAATAATTCATCGCCTTTTCGGCTGTATTAAAAGATTTCACAAGAATAATGCTGTTTTCTTTGCCTAATAAAAGAGAGCTGATTTTTAAATTATCAGTCCCGAAATTGCTCGCATTGAAAGTGGCAATATTGTTTTTAATGGTAGTTGCTTCTTTTCCTGTGCCATTCATTATAAACAAAAAATATTGTTCCTCATCTTCTTTATATGTGTAATTTGCAGTTGTAACAGCGGTTTTTTCGGCATCTTTAATTGTACTGCCGCGGCGCAGATAATCCAGAATTTCCTGTGCTTTTATGCCCACCTCGTGTTCAGGATATTTAGTTGCTATTTTTTGCAAACCATTTTTAAATGCATCACTGCTGTCCGCATCTGCAAGGGTCAGCACGGCAAGCATTTCAAATTTGGGTTTCAACGGATTGGGTTTGAACAATGAATCAGCCATCGCTGAACGCAGGCGTACTTCTGTATAATTCTTTTCCTGGAGCAGATTGTACGTGGATGCATAATAATTATCCAGTGCGTTTTTCTTTTCCTCCAGCTTTTTGAAATAATCAGGATCACTGATGATGCGGGCATAATCTGATTCCGGATATTTCGCAAGTAATGAATCGCGATAGATCTCCTGCTTCGGGCTGCCGGTTAACCGGTACAGCTGATATAATGACTGCATCTCAAAACTATTGTCCGGATAGTCAGACACATTTTCCGTAAAGGATTCAATGGCCTTGGGTTTATTTTTAAAATTTTCCTTGTAGATAGTTCCTGCATTATACAATGCCGCGGCAATTTTTGCATTGGAGGCAGCGATTTGCTCTGGTGTTTTGGGTAAGCCTGCAACGATCTGGTCAATGGTAATATTCTTTCCGGTGAGATCTATTGTTTTGGTATCTCCGTTCAGATCGGCAGTTTTTTCTTCTTCATTATTGCCAAAGTTTCCCTTTTCACTTCTGCGCCAGTTGTCTTCGAGTTTTCGTGTTCCCCAGGTTTTTTTAAATTCAGAAAATCCGCGCGAACGGAGGGTAGTATTATAAAAATAAAAATCGCCTTCTGTTCCGGCTTTTGCAGCCTGTTGTGTATTTTTAATTTCACCGGAAGCTGTTGTTGAGTCAACCGGTTCGGGAACGATCTTTTCCAGTTCTTTTTCCAGTTCTTTATCAGAAAGTCCGGCCCAGTATTGTAATTTCTTTTCCGTCTCGATAATTGTCAGTTGATCAACCAGCAATTTCAGATTGTCTCTTAGCAATTTTGTGTCGCTGAATCGTTTATGTTCTTTGGGTAAATTATTTACGCAACTGTCGTAATAGGCAAAGGCGAGTTTATAATCCGGATCTGCATAATAAAGATCGCCAAGCCGGAGATACGAAAGGCCTTTTTGTTTTCCGTCGATAGTATTTCTGACAGACTTATTTAAGTAATCGATACCTGTCTCTTCGTCTTTAGCAGCAAGAGCAATATCGGCAAGTGTGTAATAGATAAGGCCGTAAAAATCTTTGTACTTTTCATCCTTGAGTAATGCAAGCAGATCATCTTTGGATTCTTTTCCTGTTATACCAAAATTCGCCATCGATAATT
>CAYTFT010000294.1:0-3940 GCA_964437155.1 uncultured Chitinophagales bacterium
AATCCAGTACACCAGAAAAAACGTGGAAACAAACACGAGGCCTATGATGGAACCCTCCAGCGGCGCAGCCATAATTGCTACGATCAGTCCTGCAAGGCCTCCGATTAACCCGATAATCAATCCGATCCATCCGAATTTAGACATTTTCATCGTAAATAATTTTATAGGAAAGATAATTGAATTGCCGGATAATATCTCCGATTTAACAGTCGGATAGTGGATAAGACGAATATATGTCGTACAAATGTGCGATGCACATCTATCAGTTCTGCAAATATTCCGGATGATACTGATCTGTTGAAATGCAACTTATTTATATGCAATTTTCAATGTTACTCACTGCACAAATTCACCGTAAGAAAACGTCCCCTCCTGCCGCACACCTGCCGGTGAAATGTATATGCCTTTCCCGTGCATATAATTATTTTCCCATTCGCCGGTATAACTGCTGCCATCGGCACCTTTAAATGTACCCTTGCCGTTGCGTTTGCTGTTTGACCATTCACCGGTATATGTATCACCAGTTGTCGAAGTGTATGTGCCGGTGCCTTCCATTTTATCGTATTTAAATTCTCCGGTATACGTGTTTCCGTTGGGCCAGGTATAGGTTCCCTGTCCATGCATATAATTATTGATCCATGCACCGGAATATACTGTTCCATCTGTCCATGTGAGCTTACCCTGTCCGTTGCGCTGATCATCCTTCCATTCACCTTCATACTTCGTTCCGTCATCATATATAAAAACCTGGTAACCGTTTTTTGCATCAACGGTAGCGATCTGTATATCGGGATCTTCATTCTTTGATTCGCTGTTATCAGACTGATCTGTCACTCCATCACTTTTCTCCTGATTTACGGGATGCCATACCTGATATTTAGCAGTAAATGTTTTGTTCCCAAATGTCAGCGTATTGCCGCTTACCGAATAGGGCATATTTTTGCTGATACCCCAGCTTGTCATCAGATCATTAAAGGCCTCATCCACAGTTGATTTGCAGATTTCATTGATCTCCGCTTTCCTCTCCGGTGCATATACTTTTGTGCAATTCGCCTCAGCGCTGACCATCTTCCGGGTCATATCAAAATACATCGAAATATATCCGGACTCCGATTTCCAGTCAAAAAAAACGGAAGCAGAACTATTACATCCGCAATCATCAAACTTGTTATCGTTTTTAAGTGTCATGTAGCCCATGTCCACAGGATCATCTGACCGGTCGATAAAATCAAAAGTAACATAAAAACCTTCCGCCAATTTTGTAGTCCAGCTGTTATAGAGCGCTGAATCGTTCTGAGCTTGCAGCAACTTCGTAAACAGAAAAAACAGAATAAAACATACGGTAGATTTCATAACATTGTGCATTCAACAAATATACAAAATAGAAATCGCCGCTTTGTACATTTTGCTTCACAAGTTGATACATCCGTTTACAGAATTGCCTGATTAATAAAGTAATTCAGTCCAAATTGAGCCGGAAAATAAATAAATCTTCATGCGCCCATCATTCCACCTTAATAAACTTAGTCTGCATCGCTTCCTTACTTTCATTAAGATATCTCATCAGGTATATTCCTGCAGGTAAATGTGAAAGATCGATGATGGTTTTTTCTGCACCGGAGGCCGGTATCGAACACATTATTTTTCCTTCCGCGGAAAAAATTGTATAAACGCCGGTAGAAAACGGACAACTGCAGGAAACTACAACCTGGTTTGTTACGGGATTGGGTGATAAAATCAGTCCCCGGTCTTCTGACATTTGTTCTATTGATTCAATATAATCGGGGTTGCGTAAATAGGTTATCAAACATGAGCTGAAGGTACTGTCATAAAAAGCCTGTAAATCGTCGGATTTCAACTTCACTTTTGTTACACTTGAACGCGCAATTGGATCGGCATATGATCTGGCATAGGTTAAAACAACATCAATACAAACTGTATCTCCGGGCATACTGGATGTTGGGCCTATGCTTCCGATAGCCATCCGGCCACCTGGTGAATGTGCCTCTGTAACTTCGTTCCAGCCAGTAAGTAATTCCGGGTCACCTGTATATAACAGATTTGTATTGGTTACACCACCATGTCCGTCGCCACCGTAGGTCATATGGCTTCCATCGACCCATATACCATGTAAATAATCAGCATATTCCGCAGGTTCATCCGGAACAAGTAAAGAATCCAGAAGCATTAAATAATTGATAAAGCCTGAAAGTGGCTGGTTTAAAAATCTGCAACCGAATGCCGGCGGCGGGTAACCATAATTAGGGGCAGAGGGACCATCAACAAGATCTCCATTATAAGCAAACATCAGATTTCGTGTACTGTCGCAACCCATAAAATCATCATCAGCGGCACCTACATTAAATGCATCAAAAAGCCCAATAACAAAATCATCATATTGATTTACACTGCGGTTAATGATCTGAAAATTTACAAATACACTCTGATCCAGTGCAGTATCCGTTCCACCCTCAAATTGATATGCCATACCATGGATTTCAAAACCAAAGGATAAACCGCCTGATTCTCCATGCGCCTCCTTAGCATCATTAAACATAAAAAATATTGCCTGATCACCCCTGATTAAGGGATAATCACCATTCTCCGGATCGTATATTCCATTGATATTAAAATCATAAAACGGAGCCAATATAGCTGCTTCGCCATTGTCCGTATTCCCATTTCCCGGCCAGTCCGCAATTATATCCGGAACAATGTACCCCGGTAAATTCCAATTAGCAATATGGGCATCAATATCTGATGCATTGATCTTCCATACATGATCATATCTGCTGATATAAGACGGGTCCGTATAATTATCCGCTATCGGGCCAAACCAATAATCGTATCCCCAAAAATGATTTATGTTAATCGCAGTATGCAACCCGCCGGTATCATCAACGCCACTCATCCAGAGTGTGATTAAAAAATTATCATCTACCGGCACAGTTTCAACTGAGTCTGGTTTTGGCACTACGAAATGGTAGTCATAAGAACCAATTGGTTCCAGTGAAAAATCCCAAAACAGGTTGCCGCTGGAAAAAACCGGCGCAATTACATCATTATAATCGAGATACTGATAGGATTGTGCAGATGAAAATTGTGCAGAAACAATAAGCATGCACACAATGGGAAAAAATGGCTTTTTCATAGTAAATAATTTATTTAAAGGTACTATCAAAACCCGGTAGAATTGTAATATAAAAATCATATAATTATAAATTATTGAAATATTGCAAATTTGACCTTTGTATGATAGTTTTAGGTAATACAAATTGTTACACCGCCTTCTGTTTCCGTTTTGGGCCACCCGTCAAACAAAAAAATATGGATTCCCTAAGCGGTAGTCCGCCTGCAATAAACAAAAATCATTTACATGGATTCATTGATCATTCACTTCAAAATTGAACGGAATAGACCACAGTCACCGGATCCATCAATTTTTTTCCGTAACTTTATAGGATAACTTTTATATATGAAAAAACTTGTTCTTCTCTCCCTTTCCTCTCTATTCACATTGCAATTTGTTTCTGCTCAGTTGACGGTCACGGAAGCACCGGATGATACCGCCTTCATCTTTTCATTGGCGGGCCCGGGTATTGTCGTTTCAGATATTTCGCGCACCTGTTCTGATGGCGCCTCCGGTTTCTTTAATTCAATGGCTGCAAACGTCGGTATCGACAGCGGGATGATTCTCACGACAGGAAATGTCACCAACGCGATGGGACCGAATGCAAACGGCGGGACAACATTTTATAACGGCAGTACCGGAGATGACGACCTTTCTGCGGCCGCAGGTATTACTACTTATGATGGTTGTATCATCGAATTTAACATGACGGTCATGTCCGATACACTGAAACTGAATTATGTGTTTGCCTCTGAAGAATATCCGGAATATGCAGGCACTGCCTTCAACGATATTTTTGCGTTCTGGATA
>CAYTFT010000295.1:0-3940 GCA_964437155.1 uncultured Chitinophagales bacterium
TTATCATCGAAAAAATAGTGCACTGCATTACGACTTGTGAAAAACAACCAGTCGCAGGGTGGCAGTGTCTGTATTGGCAATTTAGCGTAAGATACAAATGGAATTGCTTCCACATGGAAACCGAAATTTTTGAAATTGCGCATGAAAGGTTCTGTTCCGACGGCATTTGTCGTGATCAGTATTTTAACGGAACTGGTTCGGTGATATGCATTAAAAAGTCTGTCAGCCAGGTGATCAGTTTCGCTGGATTCACTATACATTCTGCGTACAGTATTTTCATTTCCTTCTGCCTGCGTGGACCAGACCTTATATATTCCGTTTTCAAAAATGCACCATGCGCCCAATGGCATATGACAGCCTCCGTTGAACAATTGCATCAGTTTGCGTTCAACAGAAATTGTCTGCGCTACGGATGCATCATGTAACGTGCTCAAAATTTCCAGCATTTCTTTATCTGTTTCCCTGCATTGAAATGCCAGCACACCCTGTGCGGGCGCCGGGATTAATTTCTGCGGAGGAATTTTATACACATGTAAATCGCTGAGGTCGACATTTAATCTGTTCACACCGGCAGCAGCCAAAATAATTGCATCATATTCCCCCTTGCGTAATTTATCAATCCGTGTGGGCACATTTCCTCTTATGTCTTTGCATTGCAAATCAGGCCTGAAAAAACGCAACTGCACATTACGGCGGCTCGAGGATGTTCCAACAATGGCATTTGCTTTCAGTTCAAATTCATTTTTTGGATCCACACATTCCTTTCTGATCAGTATTAGTTCAGCAGGATCTTCTCTGTACGATACAGCCGCAATGGTGAGTCCGGGTGTATTTTGTGTCGGCAGGTCCTTATGCGAATGCACTGCAACATCGATATTTCCGTTGAGCAGGGCATCTTCAATTTCTTTTGTAAAAAATCCTTTGCCTTCCAGTTTTTCAAGGCTGATATGCTGAATGATATCACCTTTTGTTTTAATGATCTGTATTTCGGAAATACATCCGCGGTCCTGTAAATTTTTCCGGAGAAAATTTGCCTGCCATAAGGCAAGGTCACTTCCCCTCGAACCGATAATAATCTTTTTCATTACCGGTGTTTATGGCGGAATGCTTCTTTGGAAGATGCCATGGTAAGTGCGAGATATTTCTTTTCCATGTAATCCATTAATTTATCAATAACGATGTGTGCTTCGGGATCTAATGCAGCGATATCTTTTGCATACACATCTTCCATTGCCCTGCGTCGAATTTCATTTAATTTTTGGGGGATAACGCTATGTGCCTTTTCAACCAGCCGTTCGATGTATACCTGCTGGAATTCTTTCACAAAAGCATGTACCATTTGTTTTGCTTTGATGACTTCCGCTTTGCGCGCCGATAAATTCTTTTGCGCAACGGAACGCAACTGATCAATGCTTATGTAGGTGACAGGATAATTATGTAATACTTCAGCAGCAGTATCCGCCGGCACGGCCAGGTCAATAATAACTTTTTGGGAGGTATCCTTTCCCAGCAGGGAAGCATATACCTCGGTAGTAATTTCCTGCTTCGCCGAACCTGTAGAACAGATGATGACATCAAACCCATTGGCATACGCGATGATCTCACTCAGCGCATACGGTTTTCCGTTGATGGTATTGGCAAGTTTAACGGCATTCGCTTTTGTCCTGTTGAAAATGGCAAAATCATGAAAACCCATATCCACGAGGTATGCCGACATTTGCGTAATTGTTTCTCCGGCACCAATTAAAAGAAAACGTGCAGATGAAGGAATTTTCAGTTCTTTTAATCTGAGGGCGGCCAGCGAAACAACCGAAACCGGTTTTTCGGCGATCTTCGTTTCTGTAAGAATTTTTTTAGCGGCAGGAATTACCATTTTCATCGCCAAACGAATATCATCTCCTGTGAGGTCAAGTGCCTGTGCATCCTCGTACGCTACCCGCAGTTGCCGGATAATTTCTCTTTCTCCCACCACCATAGAATCAATGGATGCACCCAGTTCACAAAGATGTTCCAATGCAGTACTGCCTTCATAGAGATACGCATTTATTGCATTACATGCCTCAAAATCATGATTGATCGCTTTAAAAAACTGGGAGGTAAATGTTGCATCCACAGGGGTGTGGGTCGTAAAAAAATAGGTAACACGATTGCAGGTATTAAGATACATCAGCTCGTTCAGCTGAAACTGGTCTTTCACGGAGCGCAAAGTATCGATGTAAGCCGGAGTTCCTTTTTCCTCCTGTATACTGTAGTTCCCGAGTTGTTCTACCGGAATCTGCTTATGTGTAACCGTCAGTATTTTATAATGCTCCACCGTCCTCAGAAATTCAAATAATTAACCCGGAATTGACGGTGCAAAATTCAAATCATGCGGTCATAAATTTGTCATATTAGTGTCATAAGGGTGTAAAAAGCGAAGTAAAAAGGCAAAAAAAAACGGCCCACACCACTGAGCCGTTCCCTATTCATACTTAACTGTTCCCTTCCGGGATAACAGAACTACTATCTATTCATACTTAAACCTAAACTTTGTATTTTCCAATGTTCACCGGGTGTTATGTTCCCGATCACAAGAGCAAAAGTATTACTGCCCCGGAGGATGTACAAGTACGTGATTCAACATACTTGTACACACCGTACAATAAAGTACCCAGCAGCCCGGAAATTGAAAAAGAATGCAACGAATTACAGATACAATACAAATTGGATTGTATCGCAGAAATTTTAAAGAGGAATATATAAAGTGTCGTAGCTTGAACCATATCCGCACCAGATGCCAAGGCCGCCGTTAATATTCGTTTGCACGAGTGTTGCAGAGGAAAACGGACCATCTGTTCCGCTGTCGAATTCCAGCGTCCGCCAGAAATCATAGGTATCAAAATCGATGGAGCACCATTTCAGCACAACGGTATCGCCCCGCCAGAAATATCCGTAGGTATCGGGATTAAACTCTTCCGTAGGATCAAAGCCTCTGTCCACCGTGAAATCAAATGTTTGACCGTTGATCAGATTATCATCAAAAACACTTGAATAGCCGGCATAAAATGCTGCGTTATTTTTGCTCGTAAAATACCGGTAAAAATTGCCTTGTGCGGGTGGATCAGATAATCGCAAATACAATCGCACCAGTGAATCTTTTTCCGGATCAATATGCGGTACATAATACACGGAATCCGGCGGAACAGGTGGTAATAACTGCGTAGAAGAGGTAAGTGTATTTCCGGCATACTGAATTGTGAGGGAATATGTATTTCCTGCAATGCCTGTAAATGAGGGAGTCCCGGTGAAAATATCCGGCACTGTATAAAGGCAAATATTCAACGGATACGTTCCGGAAGTATCGAGATCAACACCAAGATATTCAGCAACAAGCGGAATGATCTCATCGGGAAGATCGGCGAGGCAATATTCAACAAGCGAAACGGTATTCACTCCATCGCTTACAGTTATGTCGGCATCATGCACATAATAATTATCCAGATTACTGAAATCCACTTCCCCGTAAAACGGTACTGTTGATGTGAGCGATACGATAGGTGGCAATCCGGGTTCAATGCTGCCTTCCACCACCAGTTTCGGCTCCGGTTGGGGAATATCCAGCGTAATATCAGTAGTACATCCCGATACTGACAACAGAAATAATATCCCTGTAATAAATACAATTGATCTGTCCGGAATTAAATACTTCAGCATTTCTTTAAAATTTAAAATTCCATGTTACACTCGGAATGATCGGGAAAATCGAAACCTGTTTTGCCTGCACATCCACGGCACCATAAGCAAAATCACCTTCCCACGTTGTATAGATGAAATACGGATTTTTTCGTGAATAGACATTATACACCGAAAAATTCCAGCTTGAATCGAATTTTTTATCCGGCTTACTATTTAATGTTGCAGAAATATCGAGCCGGTGATAGGCGGGCAATCTGTATCCGTT
>CAYTFT010000296.1:0-3932 GCA_964437155.1 uncultured Chitinophagales bacterium
ACAGCGTTAGATGGAATACACGATAAATCAAATCTGAAAACACTTCTCCACACAACAGGAACACTGCTGATCGTCCAGGCACGACCTACCATTTCAATTTCATTCGGATAATTGCCACCTGCATTATAATCATCAACTGTGGCGTCGTCACCATTTGCATTGATGGTGAATGTGGTTGTGGTTTGTGCTACAGAAACAAAACAAAAAATTAATGCAAAGAAAAACAGTAAATATGTTTTCATGCTGTCGTTTATTTGTCTCAAACATACATAAAAATCAACTCGGCTTCTCAACAAAAGTTGCAGTTCTTCGTTGCCAACCCGCTAGGATTTTACGGCCCACCTCAGTTTGGCCGACCTTGCACGCGGATTGCTGCTCACCTCCCCGGCAGAAGGACGGATGGGATCAGGCGCAATCGAACTGAAGATACCTTCCCTGAAAAACAACTGGAATGCCTTTTTTACACGCCTGTCTTCCCCTGAATGGAAGGACAGAATGGCAACACGCCCCCCGGGCTTCAGTGCATCCGGCAATCTTCCCAGAAACTTTTCAAGGACTCCGAATTCATCGTTCACTTCAATACGCAATGCCTGAAAACACCGCTGACAGGTTTTTCTGAGCTCCTCCGCTCCTGCAACAGCAGGGAGAAACTGCAACACGCCTTTGATGATGTTCTTCAGCTGCATTGTAGACTCCAGTGCATTTCCGCTTTTCAATGAAGAGACGATGGCAGCTGCAATTTCGGCTGCATAGGGCTCATCTGCATTTTCTAAAAAGACTTGCTCCAATCGTTCCGCCGAAACAGTTTTTAAAAATTGCGCTGCGGATTTTCCGGCCGCCGGATTCAGGCGCAGATCGAGCGGGCCTTCCACCTTCATCGAAAATCCTCTCTCCGGATTGTCGATCTGCATGGAAGAAACCCCGAGGTCGGCCAATACAAAATCAAATCCCCCAGCTTCTTCAGCGAGCTGATCAATGCCGGCGAAATTCATTTTGCGTATTTCCAGTACATCTGCACCATATCCCAGTGATTCCAGGCGTTTGCGGGTACGCGGCAACTCCAAAGGGTCTACGTCAGTAGCATACAATTTGCCTCCCGGAAGAATGCATTTGAGAATTTCCTGACTGTGCCCGCCATAACCAAGTGTGGCATCGAGCCCGCATTGTCCGGGCTTCGGCTGCAGGCACTCCATAATTTCGTTCACGCAAATGGAACGGTGCATGCCTGCCGGTGTATTTCCCTTCTGCATCACCTTTTCAACATCAGCTGCATAGCGATCAGGATTCAGCTCCTTGTACTTTTCATTAAATGTTCTCGGATGCGTGCCTTTGTAACGGACACGTCGCTTTGGTTTTGAATGCTGGTCGTCCATTTCCCCTGGCTCCATTCTCTGCGATCTGATAATCTATTTATATGGATGAATCCTAACTTTTCTTTTTAGCCGCTGTATCAATCATTTTTTTCAGGACTGCAACATCTACATCATCCAGTTTATTGATATAAAGACATCCTTTACCGGTTGTAAATTTTCCAAGCTTCCGGAGCAGCCCCTCTTCGCCGCTTGCAATTCCCAGTCCGTATATGGTGAGGTTCTGCTTCCTGGGAGAAAACCCCATCTTGAACCAGTCCAGTTCCCGGCCACTCTCGTACTTTAAAGTCACGTCGCCGAAGCCTACAATCGCACTTCCCCACATCTTGCCTTCTTCGCCGGTGGCTTTTTTCATCATATCTGCTATTGCGATGCAATCTTTGCGTTTTTGTTCATCCTTGATTCCTTTGAAGAAATCCTGAATCTTTAATTTTGTTTTTGCTGTTTTAAGTTCTGCCTTTGCCATAGAATGATCTTTTATATCCGGTATCCGGCTTATTGCCTGGGCCGATGAGTTGCGAATTTAAACTTATAACTGAATCCCCTGATTTATTCTTAGTCTCTTCTTCAATACCCGCTCAACTTTCATCAGATACTTCTCCCTGGTGTCGGCATTTACAAATGGAACCGACCAAAGCTGTACTATTTTACATTTCCACAAATAAAAACAAAAACTCAAAAAACCCAAAAGGAACCGGTATTTTACTGCATTAACATAAAGAGTCTTAACCGGAAAAGCAGGTGCACCATGGGTAAAAAAAGCAAGCACCCGCTTATCTTTCAGTAATGGGATGGGGATCCCATACGTTCCAATTATTTTTTTAAAACGATAAGCAAATCCGGGAATGAATACCTTATCTATGAACCCTTCCAGCATGGCCGGAGCCCTGAACCAGAAGACAGGAAAAATAAATATGATATCTGTTGATGCTGCGATCCGTTTTTGAAAGGCTTTCGTTTCATCAGGCACAAAACCCTTCAGCTCTTCCCGTGACAATACTGGATTGTAATTTATATCATAAAGATCAATTACTTGGTGCTGAATATTTGATGCAACCAATACTGACTGTATTCTGTGTTTTATCGCTGCATTGAAACTCCCGGGATCCGGATGTGCATAGATTATTAGAATTTTTTTCATTTTTTTTAATCCCAATTCTGCTTCCATTATTCAAAAAAAATAACAGGTGGTATACCAATAACGCATTTCCCGGAACAAAGTAACCACATTAAACATGATCCTGCCACGATAATAATAACACCTGCCATTAGTAATTGTATTACATTTGAAAATATTGCCAAAATTGCGAATTAAGCGCAAACTGAAAATAAAACATTGGTCCATCTGCTTATTCAATTTTTTGATAAATAAATAATTAAATGAAAAAAGCAATTACTTTAATTTTTTCAATACTGATAAGCCATGGGCTTTTTGCGCAAAACAATATCGTTACCTATGCGGGAAACAGCGGCAAAGAGACTCTCTATGATGTAATGCAAATTACCGATGGTACATTTTTGGTCTGCGGATATGCAGATAACCTGAACTGGATTGGCGGCGGCATACAACAGGCTCAGCTCACTTACACTGGCATGATTCCAAATTCGTTGGGAACAAATCGATACGGTTTTCTGTTACATATATCTGCTGATCTGCAAAACATTTTGCAAGTGGTCCATTTTCCGCAAGGTGCCGTTGAGGACATACGCTTTATAAAAACGAATACCCTTCCCTATTCTCCAACGGGAGACCTGTACATCAGTTGTAACACCTCAGATACCGATCCCAATAACGGCGGTTACATCATCGCCAAACTGGATAACAATTTTATTAATGGAGTTCCAACTTCCCTTGACTGGCTCAATGTTGTCTGGGCCAAGTCAGGCCCTAAAGACTATCATCCCTGGGATGTAACTAGCGATGGAAAGGTGTATTACATTTCAGGAGAAGCATATGGTTATGACTGGAGTGCCATTTATTGTCTCGACCAGTCTGGACACCGGACAGCAGTGAACAACTGGCGCACACACTGGCTCACGAATGGCTCCGAATGGAAAGGCACACCTGCGTCAGCAAATCCTTTGGGAAGTATTGATTCTGTTGCGTATAGCGGCATCGTATTAAAGATCTGGGGCCGATGTGATCTGCGCTCATGGACTGTCAACGATTATAACGCATCGCTTGCTGATGAAAATGGAGGTACTAAAATGGGAAGATGGCCTGTAGATGTTTTATTCGACGGCCCGTGTGACCCGGCAAACCCTACTGCGGTGAGCCCCGGATATTCAGGTTATTCTGCTGCAGCTTGCTGCCCTGTGTATGGCGGCGAGTGTATTTCCATTGACAAGCGGAATAATAATGTTTATATTGGAATGAATTTTAAAAGCGTAGCGGCGAATGCAAGTCCGGATTTTGAACCTGCAGTGATTGCTATGGATTCATCAGGCATGCTGCTTTGGTGGAGTCGCCTTTATCATGAAATAACACCTGCCGGCGACACAGTGAATTCTATTCCTGATCAATACATTGATGCATTGGCAATTGATTATTCAGCTGATAAA
>CAYTFT010000297.1:0-3882 GCA_964437155.1 uncultured Chitinophagales bacterium
TCACCCCGCCCACTGCGTGTTCGGGCAGGCCCGTCCTTCTGCCGGGCAGGGATTCCCTATTTTTATTTACCTTTAATCACCATTTAAACCATCACTACATTTCCTGTATGAAAAAAATCACTTTGATTGCTGCTTTCGGCATCGCCCTGCTCATAAGTGCATGCGCGAAAACGTATGATTGCACCTGTATTGAATCTGTTAATTCGGTTGCGGTTGACACCTTTACACATACCGGCGACGGGTTTGACAAGATGGATGTATGTGATGCCGCCAACAGTCATACGATAGTCGGTACCGATACAACCGATATTGACTGTGATCCGAAATAAATGATACATTTACATATGGTAAATTGCAGGCAATTCGGAATCTTGCTGGCCGTAAGTGTATGGTTGTTTTCCTGCGATAAAGAATATACCTGCAATTGTTTTCAGGATGTTGCCGGGATCGATACAACATTTACGGTGGCTGGCGAAGGGTATAGCGGACAAAAAGTTTGTGATGCATTTGATTCGGAGACCACTGAATTCGGAATTACCAAAACAATAGATTGTGAACCTTATTAACGGGGAACCGATCCCCGGACCACGGAATAATTTCCTGCTGCATTTTTTGCGGTCGCTTGCAGGAGCGGTTTTTGTTTTTTCGGCGGTCACAAAACTCATCGCCCTCGATTTTTTCGAATTATATATTTTTCAGCAGCAGATCATTTCCTTTAACTGGAGTGCCATAGCTGCAAGACTCATCATCAGCGCCGAATGTATACTCGGGACATTATTACTCACAAATATTTATTTCAGAATAACACGGAAAGTTGCATTATTACTACTTGCGGTATTTTCTGTTTTCCTGCTGGTGCAGATAATAAAGGGCAACAGTGAAAATTGTAATTGCTTCGGACAACTCATTCGAATGACACCTCTGGAATCGCTCGTTAAAAACGGAATTCTGATCGCAATACTTTTATTTATAAAAAAGGAAACTTCCTTCCGCGTACCGCAGGCTGCTTCTGTCGGATTATTTATTATCGTTTTTTCACTTGCTTTGCCATCCGTCATTTCACCCCCTGATTTTATGTTGCACTGGTCGGATACCCGGGGTGCAAATCTTGAAAGCTCCACGCAAAGAATACGCGAAAACCGCGCATTAGATACATTGCATATCCAAAACGGGAAACATATTGTTTGTTTTTACAGTGTCACCTGTCAATACTGCAAACGCGCTGCAATGAAAATGGATGTGATCGTGAAGAAATACAATCTGGAAAATGATATTGTTTGCGTATTTGCCGGAGAAGCATCCCGGCTGCCTGATTTTCTGGAAGAAAGTAATTCTTCCCTTTATCCGAATGTATTTATCCCGCTGCATGATTTTTTCCGGATGGCAGGGCCGTCAGTTCCCGTAATTTTTTTATCGGAAAACGGTAAGCTCATTAAACAATACAATTACAGAAGTATTGACGAAAAAGAGATCCGTGCATTTTTCGCGCAGTAACCCAACTTTCCAAATTGTAAATACTGCAATCAAAACGCAGTATTATATATTCCGTTCCCGCAATTTCTGCCTACATTTGTTCTGTATGAAATACCCCTTTTTACTTGCTGTTGCGCTCGTTTTTATTTCCGCTCAAACCTTTGCGCAAGCCGAACTCCGTGTTCGCTGTGAAGCAGACAGTTCGCTGGCACCCTTCTATCATGGTGTTGCCTCGGGTGAACCGGCAGCGGATGGAATAATTCTCTGGACACGTATCACGACTGATACGGTTGCAGAACCGGAAGTGCAATGGCGCGTTGCCACGGATACTTTGTTTGATGCTATAGTCGCATCCGGAACAACGGTAACGAGCATGGACAGTGATTTTTGTGTGCATGTTTCTGTAAACGGACTAATGTCCGGTTCCACTTATTATTATCAATTCACCTATAACGGAAAACATTCGCTTACGGGCAGAACAAAAACATTACCTGCCGGTGATATTGATAGTTTACGTTTTGCAGTGATCTCCTGCGCAAGTTTAAATGCCGGCTATTTTAATGTGTATGATATTATTACAAAAAGAAATGATTTTGATGCCGTTATTTTTCTGGGAGATTATATTTATGAATATGAATCGGATGGGTACGGATATAATGCAGCCGTTGACAGACCGTATGATCCGGAAGAAGAAATAATTGACCTTTCCGATTATCGTACCCGCCATTCACAATATAAACTCGATGAACAATTGCGTGTGTTGCATCAGAATTTTCCATTTATATGTGCGTGGGATGATCATGAATTTGCCGATAATGCCTATAATGACGGCGCAGTAAATCATCAGCCGCTCACCGAAGGCGACTGGCACGAGCGCGTTGCTGCTGCGGAAGAGGCATATTTCGACTGGATGCCTGTGCGCAAGAGCACCGATCCGCTCGATCCGGATAAAACATATCGTGCATTTCAGTTTGGCGATCTCATGCAGTTATCAATGCTTGATACACGCATCGACGATCGGGATGAACAACTTTCTTATTTTGACTTCGACTGGGATGATACTGCCCGGCATATTATCAGTATTAAACAGCGCAACTGGCTGTTTGACAATTTGCGTGCATCAACTGCGCAATGGCAGGTGATCGGACAGCAGGTAATGTTGTCGCCGCTACTCGCACTCGGAATTCCCATCAATGATGATCAGTGGGACGGATATCCGAAGGATCAGGAGGCGGTGTTGCAGTTTCTGCGCGACAGCATTGCAGATAATAAGATTGTGCTCACAGGAGATATTCATTCCTCATGGGCAAACGATATTGCAACGCCGATATATGATGATACCGGTGCCGGAAGTGCAGGAGTGGAGTTTGTCGGGCCGAGCGTTACCTCACCGAGCATGGACCTCGGATGGGCGGAAGATGCGATCCAGTTAATGAATGCGCATATAAAATATATCGATATCACACATCGCGGATTTTTAATGCTGGATGTAAATAAATCCCGGACGCAGGGTGATTATTATTTTCTGAATAATATTAATACACCGGATACAACGTATGTATATGACAACGGATGGCAATGTCTCGACGGGAATAATTTTCTTATCCATGCACCCGAAGCCTCCGTAAGGCCATTATTTGAAAAAATTCCGCTGGCGCCGGCTTGTCCTATGGCACCTGATACGATTACGATCGGGACAAATGAAGCTCCGATCGTTGTATTTGGTTTATATCCCAATCCTGTTGAAGATTTACTTACGATCCAGTACGCGTTATATGATCCTTCAAAATTGCAGATCGAAATATCTGATCTCACAGGGAGAATTGTATTGAATAAAGAATCTGATGCTTCCGCCGGCTGGCAATTAGAAAAAATATCGCTTGCAAATTTACCCGCAGGTGAATATTTAATTGTCTTCCGTGTAAATCAAAGTGTGGTTACACGCAAATTGGTGCATGTGACCCAATAATTATCCGGTATTGTATAAAATAAAAAAAGCACGACTTTTAAATCGTGCTTATGTTTTTAAAAAATATTTTCTCAGATAAGTTCTACGCTCTCAGCCACCACTTCTTTTACCTCCGGTACCATTCTGCGTAATAATCCTTCGATCCCTGATTTTAAAGTTACCGTGGAAGAAGGGCATCCGCTGCAGGAACCCTGCATCATCAGTGTAACGATACCGTTATCGAACGACTTGAACTGGATCGCACCTCCGTCCATTTCAACTGCCGGCTTCACATACTGATCGAGCATCTGTTTGATCTTCGCCACCACGGCATCTTCATCAATCTCCCCGTTTTCAGTCTGCGCCGTCGGGATCTCCCCAACCACTGTTTTCCCTTCGCTCACATAATTTTTGATAAAATCGCTGATCTGCGACTTAACCTCGAACCAGTCGGTTTCTGC
>CAYTFT010000298.1:0-3842 GCA_964437155.1 uncultured Chitinophagales bacterium
GGACCGAAGGATTATTTGAATTATGCTGCTGTAGAAAATACCCTATTGAAGATAATTTCCCTTACACAATTCATCCAACACCGCACTCCCGATAGCTCACTCCGCATTCCTCTTCCCTAAGTTATCTTTGTTGCATGTCCGCACATTTACAAATCTATACCCGTGATTCCATTATTGCCCGCACGCGGCACAGACATGGTGAAACGAAGATCGGCGAACGCGTGCAAACGATCGCAGATCCGGAAAACTGGGAAGCATCACTTACTAAAAGCAATGCACGTTTTGTATTACTGGGATTACCGGAAGATATTGGTGTGCGTGCTAATTTCGGAAGAGGCGGCGCACATACCGCGTGGAAACCGGCGCTTGATTTTCTAATGAACATGCAAAGCAATCATTTTTTTACCGGTGATGCATTGCTCGTGCTTGGTCATATTGATTTTAGTGATCTGATGGAAAAAGCAAACGGCATGCAGTTTAAAACAGAAGCCGATATGGCAGAAGCGAGACGTCTTGTTGCAGAAGTGGATGCACGCGTTATGCCGGTTATTACAGAAATAATTCGTGCAAATAAAATACCTGTGGTGGTGGGTGGCGGACATAACAATGCATATCCTTTGATACGTTCGGCAGCCGCCGGAAAAAATACAGGTTCTATAAATATCATTAACTGCGATCCGCACAGTGATATGCGACCCATGAATGGCCGCCATAGCGGAAACGGATTTATGTATGCATTCGCTGAAAAGTATTTACATAAATATGCTGTATTCGGATTACACGAATCGTATAATATTGCTTCGGCACTTACCCTTTTCGATGCAAATAAGGATCGGTTATATTACGAAACATACGATGCTGTTTTCGTGCGTGAATCGGTGAATTATTTTGATGCCCTCCGGAATTGTATCACATTTTGTGGGGATGCACCCTGTGGAATCGAGATCGATCTGGATTCTATTCAGAATGTTCCTGTGAGCGCACGCACACCCAGTGGCATGCAGCCGGTGGATGTACGGAAGTTTGTCTGGCATTGCGCCGAAAATCTCGATGCTGCATATTTACATATTGCGGAAGGAGCTCCGGTGCTTGCACATAAACAAATGGATAATAAGACCGGAAAACTCATCGCTTATCTCATCACTGATTTTATTAAATCGGTGGAGGCAAAATTTACATAATATGAAAAATATATTGCGTCTCGAAGAACTGCTTATGTTCGCTGCAGCAGTCTGGTTGTTTTATACTGCAACAGATTATGCGGGCTGGGTTTTCTGGGCGTTATTGCTCGCACCGGATATCGGAATGGCCGGTTATCTCATCAGTGCCCGGACTGGTACTTTCACGTATAATTTATTGCACCATAAAGGACTCGCAATTATACTTTGTTGCGCAGGGATCCTCCTTTCGCAGCCTGCACTTTTGCCTGCCGGACTCATCCTTTTCGGTCATTCGTCCATGGACAGGATATTGGGATATGGTCTGAAATACAACGATAGCTTTCACCATACGCATCTCGGCATGATCGGACAAAAAAAATAATCCGGAGAATATTTGGTGATCTGCCAAAAACCCCTTTACCTTTGTGAATGAACGTTCATTCATAATGAAACCGAACCAAAAAGATACCATTGTGCAGGCCGCGCTGGAATTGTTTGCGACCAACGGGTATGGCAATACATCCGTGCAGAAGATCGCGCAGAAAGCAGGTGTAGCGCAGGGATTGATGTATAATTTCTTTCCCGGAAAAGAGGCCCTGCTGAAAGCTATACTGGAGGAAGGGTTTTCCAAGGTGCGTGTTTCGATGGCATTTTACCGAACAGAAAAGGACCCGCGCAAAGCGATCGCATTACATATTACTTCTGCCTTTGATCAGGTGGTGAAAGAACCTGCATTCTGGAAACTCTTTCATTCGATTCGCATGCAGGATTCAGTACAACAATTTCTGGATACAGAATATGCGGCTGCGAAATCATTTATTATTAAAACGCTGGCATCGAACTTCAAAAAGCTGCACTTTCCGCAACCGGTACTGGAAGCAAAATGGTTTTTTGCAGCGATCGACGGACTCGTGCATCATTATTTACTCGATCCCGAGGATTATTCCATTCCTGCGATGAAAAAATTTCTCATTCAAAAATACAGTCTATGAATACCAGCTGGCTCAATACTAAAGAATACCCTTTTCAACATCATTATTTCGATCTCGGAAATGCGAAAATGCATTATGTGGATGAGGGTACGGGCGAGGTGATCCTGTTCGTACATGGAACACCTTCGTGGAGCTTCGAATTCAGGCACCTGATCCGGGACCTGTCTAAAAAATACCGGTGTATCGCCATCGATCATATTGGATTCGGGTTATCGGATAAACCGGAGAAATATAATTACACCACGCAGCAGCATGCTGAAAATCTGGCGCATTTTATCGATTCGCTTGCATTGCAATCCTTTCATCTTGTTCTTCACGATTTCGGCGGACCGATAGGCCTTCATTATGCTGTTAAACATGCGGAAAAGATCAGATCACTGATTATTGCCAATACCTGGTGCCGGAGTTCAGAAACTGAACCGTCGTTTATTAAAATGAAAAAAATCCTGGGAAGCCCGCTGTTGCCTTTTTTATACCGCCGGTTCAACCTTTCGGCACGATATATTTTACCGGCCGCATATGGGGAACGTTCCAGACTCACTAAAGAGATACACAAACAATTTACAGCACCATTTGGCAAGGCATCTGAACGCAATGGAACTGTTGGTTTTGCCAAATCGCTTTTGCAGGATCAGTCATGGTTTGAAAGTATATGGGATCAGATCGATGCAATTGCAGATAAATCCGTTTTATTGATCTGGGGAATGAAAGATGCGTTTGTTACAGAACGATACCTACAGACATTCGAAGCTAAGTTCACCAACCATCGCACCATACAATATGAGGATGCCGGCCATTTTGTTCTGGATGAAAAAAGTTTTGCTGCAGTTACAGAAATAGAGAAATTTCTAGCCGGCAAATCTTGAATCACAAATTTGTGATTTCGTAGTGCTAAAAAAAGGGAAGCAATCGCCTCCCTCCCATTACAGATTATTTTGTTCAGTCTACATTATCGTGTAAAAAAGAATTATTCTTTTTTACTTCCGGACCGTTCTCCCCGTCAACGATATTATATTTTGAAACATTGATCTCACGTGCATCAGGTGTTTCTTCCAGTTCCACATTACGACGTAGATAGGCAGGCACTTTTTCCAATTCATCAAGATTGTTGTTGATCTTCATGCTCATGTTCTTCAGGCGGCTGATTCGATCAGCATTCTGATTATTCACCACATTCATTTTATCATCATTCGTCATCATTGGTTTAGCCTCCGGTTTATGCATCAGGGGCCTTATCTCCTCCTGTTTCTTTTCGGGTTCAGCCAACGGTTCACGTATTTCTCTTTTAATTTCGAAAAAAGGCACTTCCTTTTCTTCCGGTAAATCCATGATTTCTTCCTCAGCAACCGGCGCATCGTTTTGTACGTTCTGTTCTGTTACAGGCGTGAGCGCCTCCATTTCTGCAACGGGTTGTTCCATAACTGCCTCCGTTGTTTCGATCACATTTTCCGCAGAAATTTCAGGAGTGATCAATTCTTCAGTAATATTTTCCTCCGGTGCAATATTATTCATCTGGAAAAGTCCGAAATCAAAAGTGAATTGCCGCGGATTTGTATCCTCTTCTTTCTTCACCTTTTTTTCTTCCACTTTAGGTTTTCCCTTCAACTTAATAGTGTAAGTTTCTTTTTTAATTGTTTCATCTTTTTTCGGTTCATTTTTTTTTACCGGTTTTTTTTTTTTTTTTTTTAGT
>CAYTFT010000299.1:0-3834 GCA_964437155.1 uncultured Chitinophagales bacterium
TTGTAGTTATCTTCTTCGCCATATTCATCGGCGAATTCATCGAGAAGTTCTTCATCATCAAAATCGTCTTCATCCTCATCTTTGGCACCTTTATCGTCCTTTTCATCATCGAGGTCTTCATACATATGTTTACCCTCATCAAATGCATAGGCATCTTTTTCATCCTTATCGTCGAAATCAAATTCGTCTTTAAAATCCTTATCGTTAAACTGACGGAATTCTTCAAATTCATCTGAAATTTCATCGAGGTCATCTTTTTCCTCGTTGTCCTCATCCTCATCGTCACCGGCCTTCGCATACGGGATCTCTTCCAGGCCTTTGAATTTTTTATCCTCAACATTTTTATTCAGGAACTTGTTGAGTTTGTCAATATCTGTATTGGATGTGATCTCACCAAATTCGTTGATATTCATTTCGAAGCCTTCCAGGTCTTTGTGCACTTCGGGCTTTCCCTCCATCGGTTTTTTCTTAGGCATAGGTTGCGGTTCAAATTTCAGTGAAAGTTATCAAATATTTTTAATGCATTATATAATCGGGTAACAGAAATATTTTTTCCTAATACGTCCATCATCGAAAAAACCGGAGGGCCCTGTAAACCGCCGGCCAGCGCTACCCGTAACAACGGCATTATCTCGCCCATCCCCAACTTATTCTCCTGCATAAAATCCTTTACGGCAGTTTCGATTGAATGTTCTGTAAAATTACTGATTGCATTAATTTTCTCTATCAAATTTACAAAGATTTCTCTCTTTTCTTTTTTCCATTTTTTTCGTATTGTTTCCTCGTCCCAGGCAGTAACATCATTAAAAAAGTAGGTTCCCATTGTATAGAGATCGGGGATAAATACGGCGCGTTCCTTCATGGCTTCGCACACGCGGACGAGATAATCATTTTCTATGGTGATACCTTTTTCAGCAAGATAGGGTTGGAGCAATGCGGCCAGTTCTTCGCCGGTTTTTAATTTCATATGCTGCTGATTGAACCACTTGGCTTTTTCGGGATCGAAGCGTGCGCCCGACCGGCCTATTCTTTCAAAGCTGAATGCTTCGATGAGCTGTTCGCGTGTAAATATTTCCTGATCGGTTCCCGGATTCCATCCGAGGAATGCAAGGAAATTTATATATGCTTCCGGTAAGAATCCTTTTTCTTTCAACCCGGAGATCTGCTGCTCTTTCCAGTCGAGTGAATACAAGGGAAAGCCATATTTATCTCCGTCGCGCTTACTGAGTTTTCCGTTTCCTTCGGGCTTCAGGATGAGCGGTAAATGCGCAAACTGCGGCATCTCCTTTTCCCACCCGAACATTTTATACGTCATCACATGCGTAGGTGCACTCGGCAGCCATTCTTCGCCTCTTACCACATGTGTGATCTGCATTAAATAATCATCTACCACATTGGCAAGATGATAAGTGGGCATGCCGTCGCTTTTAAAAAGCACCTTATCATCCAGCTGTGATGAATTAAATGTTACCCAGCCACGGATCAGATCATTGAATTTAATTTCTTCATTCCGCGGCATTTTGATCCGGATCACATACGGCTCGCCATTTTGAATGCGGCGTTCCACCTCGTCTTTCGACAATGCCACCGAATTTTTCATATACTGGCGTGTAATATGATCGTAAGCGGGTGAGGGATTTCCCTGCTCCATCATGCGGTTCCGCATCGCCTCCAGTTCTTCCGGTGTATCGAACGCATAATATGCATGTCCCTTTTCTATCAGCTCGTATACATATTTTTTATAGATCTCTTTTCTTTCACTTTGGCGATAGGGCGCAAACGAACCGCCAATATGTACGCCCTCATCAAATTCTATCCCTGCCCATTTGCATGAATTGATCACATATTCTTCCGCACCCGGAACAAATCGCGTCTGATCGGTATCCTCGATCCTGAGTATGAGTTGCCCGCCTGTTTTTTTGACGAACAAATAATTATATAAAGCTGTCCGGATCCCTCCGAGATGTTGCGCACCGGTCGGACTCGGCGCATATCGTAACCGCACTTTTTTCTCCATAAGTTGAATAATATGCTGCAAAGGTAAACCGAAGGCCGCAAAGGGGCGAATGAAAAAGATCGGAATTCTTTCGAACGGATGCACTGCAGAGGGTAATTTTGCGCCCGATGTATCTGGTAAAGACACCCTGGTATTTAAAAACAGTTTATCCCAGCCTGATCTGGGATATTAAAAGTGACAATACCCTTTATCTGACATTCGACGACGGTCCCATTCCCTTTGTGACGGATGAAGTGCTTTCCATACTGAAAGATTATAATGCAAAGGCGACTTTTTTCTGTATTGGTGAAAATGCAAAACAAAATGCGCATGTATTGCGCAGGGTGGAAGATGCCGGCCATCTGATCGGCAATCATACATATCATCATCACAACGGATGGAAAACAGAGAATGCCCTCTACGAAAAAGATGTGGAGGACTGCGATGCAATTTTACATTCCCCGTTTTTTCGTCCCCCTTATGGCCGCATCGGTTATCAGCAGATCCAGGATCTGAAAAAAAAGTATTCTATTATTATGTGGGATGTTTTGAGCGGTGATTTTGATACTGCAATTGATGCCGGAAAATGTATACGCAACGTAACCGAAAATGCGGTTCCCGGGAGCATAATTGTTTTTCATGACAGTGAAAAAGCAAAGGACCGCGTGCTGGGTGCCTTACCTGAAGTGCTTGCATATTTTTCCCGTAAAGGATATACATTCAGTGCGTTGCCGCAACAGGAAATGACAGCGGACAGAAAAGAAATAGAAACCTTATAATTATGACCGACACGCATGCACATATTTATTTGCCGGAATTCGATTCTGACAGAAAGGTAACGGTGCAAAGAGCAATGGATGCCGGCGTGCAAAAAATATTTATGCCGAATATCGACAGTGAGTCAATCGGCAATATGCTGGAAACAGCGCGTGCATTTCCGGATACTTGTTTTCCGATGATGGGTTTACATCCCTGCTCCGTGAAAGAAAATTATATTGAAGAACTGGAGCTGGTGCAACAATATTTTGATGATGGCGCTGTGCGGTTTTATGGAGTGGGTGAATGCGGACTTGATTATTACTGGGATAAAATGTTTATTCCGCAGCAGAAGGAAGCATTTGCATTCCAGATTGAACTCGCAAAACGGTACCGGTTGCCGCTGATCATTCATTCGCGGGAATCCATAGATGATTGTATTGAAATGGTCGCTGCGCGGAAGGATGAAAACCTGCGTGGGATATTTCATTGTTTTTCAGGAAATATATTGCAACTGGAAAAGATCATCGCGCTCGGATTTTATGCAGGAATTGGTGGTGTCGTCACATTTAAAAATGGCGGCCTCGATAAAATTCTCACCACAGAGCATGTTCCGCATCTGGTTCTGGAAACCGATGCACCCTATCTTGCGCCTGTTCCTTTTCGCGGAAAACGCAATGAACCTGCCTACCTCGCTTATATTGTTCAGAAATTAAGTGAAGTAACAGGAATGGAAGAGGATGCTCTGCGTTTGGTAACAGAAAGTAATGCGCAACGGCTATTCGGTGAATAGTTTGTAAATTTGCGGCGTTGGAGAGATGTCCGAGTGGTTTAAGGAGCACGCCTGGAAAGTGTGTATACCTCAAAAGGGTATCGAGGGTTCGAATCCCTCTCTCTCCGCCAGCTATTCCAAACTCCGCCGCAGGCGGATTTTTTGTTTCCGGCAGACAAGCAAGCACCGCTTGCAATTGTCTGCCGGAAACAAAAAACAGTGAGCGCAGCTCACGTGGTTTGGAATAGCTGAGGCCCCCCATCTAAGGGATCATGGAATAATCCCTATTGTTTGCTGAAATTCGTTTATT
>CAYTFT010000300.1:0-3800 GCA_964437155.1 uncultured Chitinophagales bacterium
AGAACAGGCGAACAAATTGAAAGAAGCCGGCTTATACGCCTATAATCACAACCTCGACAGCGGAGAGGAATTTTATGAGCAGATCATTACCACAAGAAAATATCAGGATCGCCTGCAAACGATCGATAATGTGCAGAAGGCAAATATTTCTGTTTGCAGCGGCGGCATCATCGGGTTGGGAGAAACTGATGCCGACAGGATCGACATGTTGCATACGCTCAGTACTTTACAAAAACATCCTGAATCAGTTCCGGTAAATGCACTCGTAGCAGTGAAGGGAACACCGCTTGAAAAAATGCAGCGTGTAAGTATCTGGGAAATGGTGCGCATGATCGCAACGGCAAGAATATTAATGCCGAAAGCAATGGTGCGGTTAAGTGCGGGAAGAAATGAAATGGATATGGAAGAACAGGCAATCTGTTTTCTCGCCGGCGCCAATTCCATTTTTGCAGGGGAGAAACTGCTCACCACTCCGAATCCGGATATAAATGAGGATAAACAAATGTTCGATCTGCTGGGTTTAACACCACGCCCTTCATATAAGGATGTTCCTGCTGATCAGATGGCGGAATAATTTTTTATTTCTCCGGAAAATTCCTGCAGCATAATAAAATCTACAGATGGATATTCATAAACACATGCAACAGGAACTGGAACGGCGCGAAAAGGAAAATGCTTTGCGCAGTCTCACCGTTTCCAAAGGGCTTATTGATTTTTGTTCCAACGATTATCTCGGCTTCGCACGCAATGCTGCAATCAGATCGGCGCTTGCATTGCAATTAAACGAACTCCGGAAAACCGGATCTACCGGTTCCCGTTTGCTCACGGGAAATAATTCACTGATAGAAAAAGCAGAAAAGGATATTGCCGCTTTTCACGGCGCAGATGCTGCATTATTTTTCAATAGCGGGTACGAAGCCAACGTCGGGTTGTTATCTGCAGTTGTCACGCGGCACGATACCATTATTTTTGATGCATTATGTCATGCATCACTCCGTGAAGGTATTCGCCTGAGCAATGCGGCTGCATTTTCTTTCCCGCATAACGATATGGATGCCTTGCGACAGAAATGCAGTCAGGCCAAGGGGAGAATATTTATTGTGGCCGAATCGGTTTATTCGATGGACGGAGATCGTTGTCCGCTTGAGCAGATAATAAATATTGCGGAAGAAAATAATGCAAATGTGATCCTCGATGAAGCACATGCAACCGGTGTGATCGGTAAAAAAGGAGAGGGGCTTGCGCAGGAATGTGGCTTGCACAAAAAAATATTTGCACGTGTGCATACTTTTGGAAAAGCGATCGGGAATAACGGAGCGGTTGTATTGGGTACTGCAATTTTGCGCAATTATCTGATCAATTTCTGCAAACCCTTTATTTATACCACTGCACCCAATATGTTGCAGATAATTGCCGTGCAGGAAGTGTACCGGCTTCTGGAAAAGGGAACAGAGGAAATTGCGCGCTTACAGACAAACATCCGGTATTTCACAGAGCATATTGCCCGGTATAAACATTTGCATATTTTGCCCTCTGCTTCAGCCATTTTCAGTGTGCTTGTACCGGGGAATGAAAATGTAAAACTTGCTGCACAATATATTCGGAATGGCGGCTATGATGTTCGTCCGGTTTTATCTCCCACAGTGCCTGAAGGAACCGAACGCATCCGTATTTGCATACATAGTTTCAATACCACCGGCGAAATCGACCGTCTGATAAAACTGCTCGATCAGTTTATGCAGAGCAGCCATGATTAAGCAGCCTGCATGATTTTCGCAATTCCTTAATTACGCTACCTTTGGTATCCTTATCGTAAATATTTTTTTTGGAGCAGATCATTGATATAATTGTTACGCCGGAGGAAAGCGCCGATCATGTAAAAATTGAGCGATCGCTTCGAAATAAAATACAATGGAAAGGCGCGCTTTTTTTTATTATTCTGAAACGCTCCATTGATGCGCGTTCCAGAAATATTAAAATAAATCTGCGGCTGCAGGTTGCTGATCATCCCATCGAAGCGCCAGCATTTCAGATAAAAAAATATCCATCGGTAAAACATGCACCGCGCGTTGCGATCATGGGTGCGGGACCGGCAGGATTGTTTGCTGCGCTTACCTGTATCGAACTGGGGATGCAGCCTGTTCTATTCGAACGGGGAAAGAATATCCGCGACCGCCGGCGCGACCTTGCGATGCTCAATCAGCAGGGAATAGTAAACGGGGAAAGCAATTATTGTTTTGGGGAAGGCGGTGCCGGTACTTACAGCGACGGCAAATTATATACGCGAAGCGATAAACGCGGAAACATCCGTGAAGTGCTGGAAACATTTGTACGCTTTGGCGCAGATCCCGATATTCTGGTGGATGCGCATCCTCATATCGGAACGAATAAATTGCCGAAGATCATTGAAAAAATGCGGGCAACGATTCTGGACGCAGGCGGCGAAATATATTTTAATGCGAAGGTTACGGATATACAGTTTGCTTTTGGCGCGATAACAGGTTTAGTGATTAATAATGAAGAAACATATCCTTTCAAAAAAATAATTCTTGCCACAGGACATTCTGCACGAGATATTTTTGAATTGTTAGCAAAAAAAAATATCCAGATCGAAGCAAAACCATTTGCATTAGGCGTTCGGATTGAACATCCGCAACAGGTAATTGATAAAATGCAGTACCATTGTGATGACCGCGGGCAATTTCTTCCTCCTTCTTCGTATTCCATCGTTCAGCAGGTAAACGGCAAGGGCGTGTATTCTTTTTGTATGTGTCCCGGTGGAATTATTGCACCCTGTGCTACGGCGGAAGGCGAAATTGTTACCAATGGATGGAGCCCGAGTAAGCGAAATAATCCGTTCGCCAATTCCGGATTTGTGGTGAGTGTTGAATTAAACGACCTCGGCGATTTCAGTAAATACGGTGCATTGGCGGCGATGGAATTTCAGCGTGCAGTGGAGCAGACTTGTTTTGCTGCAGCGGGTGGCCGGCAAAGGGCACCAGCACAACGCATGGTTGATTTTGTGCAACAGAAAACATCCGCAAGCCTGCCTGCCTGTTCTTATCATCCCGGAATTGTTTCCGTTAATTTGCACACTGTTCTTCCGGACTTTATCGCACAGCGTATAAAAGATGCATTGCAGCAATTACAATCTTCAAAACCCGTTTATTTCACAAATGAAGCTGTTCTGGTAGCACCGGAAAGCCGCACATCTTCCCCCGTAAAAATCCCGAGAGATCCTGATACATTTCAACATCCCCAAATAAAAGGATTATATCCCTGTGGCGAAGGCGCCGGTTATGCCGGAGGAATTGTGAGCGCTGCAATGGATGGGATACGCGTAGCGCAGGCGGTGTCAGGAAACAGGTAATGTACCCTTAAAACAAAGACAAATTTTTCTGTGCAAACGGAAATGACCGTACCGTTTCATACGACTGAAATCCATCCTGTGTAACCAGTTTTCTCCACGTAACAACATTACATTCAAATGTTGCCTGAAACGTACGGCCGGCGAAATATTTCTTCGCTACTTTATACTGATCTTCACTCAATGTTCTGCTAATCGTAATATGCGGGGTTTTACCAATATTAAAATCAACATCCTGATCGTATTTTGCAGTTTTGATCTCAGCGGATAAGCGCTTTCTGAATTGTGTGATTTTATCCTTTGAATTTTCTGTCATGTCCACGAAAATGGTTTTATTCGAATAAAATTCACCAAATCCGTCGAGCGTGATCGTGAAAGGTATCTGATTACGGCAGATGAATTCTGTTTTCTTTTCTATCCGTTGCATTTTATC
>CAYTFT010000301.1:0-3796 GCA_964437155.1 uncultured Chitinophagales bacterium
TTGTTCCCGCCATTTTTCAGGATAAAAAAGGATTTATCTGGATCGGCACAAAAGATGGCCTGAATAAATACGATGGCTATCATTTCACTGTATATCGTCACGATACGGAGGATTCGAATTCCATCCGCGATAATTTTATTGCAAATATTTTTGAAGATTCGCGCGGGTATATTTGGACAACGGTGATTTCAGCCGGTGTGGATGTAATGAACCCGGGTACGGAAGTTTTTTCACATCTCAGCGAAAATAATTTTCATCCGGTTATTGATTTCAATCTCAACAATGCGGATTTTCTCGGAGAAGATGCCGGCGGAAATGTCTGGATAAGATGCAATGGTGTTTATTGCATAATTAAAGTCACCTTAAAGAAGGATCCCGGGCCCGTTACGCATAGTTTTCTTTCCAGATATGATTATACGCTTATTCCGCTTTCGGATATCCTGCGCGAAAAGTTCAGATTGTCAATCAAACCCGAGCACATTTTTATGGAGCCGGAAGGTAATGCCTGGATAACGGATGCTGACTCAGTATATTATTGCTCAACAGCCGCGGAGAAAGTAATTTACCGTGCCTCTACATACAACCTTTTCTCCGGTGCAAACGACCAGATACGGGAAATTCTTAGTGCCGATACTAAAAATTTCTGGCTGGTCACCCGCTCTTCAACTGTGAAACTGGATATTTCAACCGGAAAAGTAACAAAGGAAATTGAGCTTGACACCTCCCGCAACGTATTCACAAATTCCGGATATATCGATATTGAAAAAAATCTTTGGTTACAATGTTCGGAAGGAATTCTCTTTTATGATACGCACAACCATGTTGCTAAATTCCTGGTCCCTTCAAACGTCACCAACAGAGCCTGGATATCCCGCCCGCCAAAAGCCGTCATCAGCGATAACAGCGGTAATTTATGGATCGGCACAAACGGGTTCGGCATTTATAAGTATAATCCCAGATACGATAAATTCAACCGTGTTACAGAAACAGGCGGTATCAGCAGTATCAAGGAAGATAATTATAACCGAATCGTTATTAATTCAATGCAGACAAACCTGGTATTTGACCGGACGAGAAGAAAAGCAGACACAAGAATTTTCGTTGGAGATATTTTTTCAGATGCTAAGAAAAAATTCGGTATTAATGAACAGGATGACTGGGTGCAGGATAATGACAATATTTACTGGCTGGCCTATGGTTTCGGATATCTTGCGCGGTATGATGAAAAAAAGAACAGTCTGGAATTTTTTCATCAGGATTCACTGAAGAACACGACACGCAACTCAAAGATATGGATTGATAATAATAAAAAGATATGGCTTTCTGTTACGCATGATGACCACCTGTTGACCCTGCTTGAATTTGATCCTGATAAAAGGGAATTTATTACCGCTTGTAAAGCCCCGACACAGATCAACCTTTTCACCTATCCGTTTATCTCAGATATTAAAGTGGATAAAAAAAACCGGTTCTGGATCGGTACCATTTCAGGATTATTTCAATTTAATCCTGCCGATCATTCATGGAAGACTTATAATAATATTCCGCACGATACTAATTCCCTTTCAAATAATACAATTTTCTCAGTTTGCCTAGACCCGCAAAACGAAAATTTCATCTGGATTGGAACAAACAGCGGCGGATTGAACAGACTGGATATTCAAACAGGTAAGTTTACGGTATATACTGACAAGCAGGGTTTACCGAATAATGTGATCTATGGAATTCTTGCCGATAATGAAAATAATTTATGGCTGAGTACCAACAAGGGTCTTGCACGATTTGATCCTGTATCCGGAAATTGCAGGAATTTTTATGCGAGCGACGGGCTCCAAAGCAATGAATTCAACCGCTATGCATATTGCAGATCATCGACCGGGGAATTATTTTTTGGCGGTGTGAGCGGACTTAATTTTTTCAATCCTGCCGAGATCACCCATGGCAATGCGAACATGCAGGTTGTTTTTACCGGAATTAAAATTCTGAATAAATCGGTTGATTTAAGTGACCCCTCCTCACCACTTACAACATTATTGGAATATGCAGATGAATTGAAACTTCGGTATGACAGAAATACTATTGAATTCGAATTTTCGGCCATGGATTTTACGGCACCGGAAAAAAATCAATATAAATATATGCTCGAAGGGTTTGATGAAGAATGGATATTTTCGGGCACCGATCATACTGCGAATTATACGAATCTGGATCCGGGCACTTATACATTTATTGTAATGGCATCAAACAGCGAAGGAGTATGGAGCAACGTAACGCGTTCGCTGAAGGTTATTGTTACACCACCATGGTGGAAGACCTGGTGGGCAAATATTATTTTTATTTCGGTGATCGCCGGTGCCATCATTTTAGTCTTTCGTATGCGGACAGCAGCACTGCGTAATAATCAGCGAATCCTGGAACAGAAAGTATCAGAACGCACGGATGCATTAAACACTTCACTCCAAAATTTAAAAGAAGTGCAGCAGCAGCTTGTTCAAAAAGAAAAACTCGCATCGCTTGGTAATCTTACCGCAGGCATTGCGCATGAAATAAAAAACCCGCTCAACTTCATTAATAACTTTTCAAAACTGACACAGGGCCTTCTCGATGAACTGGATGCAACAAAAGATGAAGCCGAACGGAGAGAAATAATTGATCTGTTACAGGATAACCTGGATAAGATTGAAAAACACGGGTTGCGTGCCGATAAAATTGTAAAAAACATGGTTGAATTCAGCCATACGGGCAAGTCGGACAAGCAACCGGTATTTATCAATTCCCTGTGTTCGGAATATGCGGACATTGCGTATGCGAATTTCCGTTCCTCCCATCCTGATTTTAGTGTTGCTATTACAAAAGAATTGCAGGAGGATCTGCCACCGGTATTATTTGTTCCGCAGGAAATTACCAGCGTTGTAATGAATATTTTATCTAACGCAGTATATGCAGTCTGGGAAAAATCAGAACAAAATAAACGGACAGGAGAAAAATATATTCCTGCAATAACTATTCGCACTGCAAAGGAAAACGCATTTCTGCTCATCTCCATCCATGATAACGGACCGGGAATTCCGCCGGAAAATATTGAGCGCATATTCGAACCGTTTTTCACCACCAAACCCGCGGGTGAAGGGATCGGCCTGGGCCTCAGTATCAGTTACGATATCATGAAGGTGAGCGGCGGCGAAATTCAAGTGAACAGCGATGCTGCCACAGGAACGACCTTTACGGTCAAAATCCCGCTTAATTGACCCTGATTTTACAAAACTGTACGGTTCTGATTAATTACTGTCGATGATTATGCACTAATTTTATCCTCCGGATGGTACGCCGCATTTTTTCCATAGCTTGTCTGCTCGTTCTGCTTTTTGCAGGAAGTGGCATTTTCTACCTGGCAGGGACACATCTTGCGCGGGTAAGAGCGGCCGCACGGCAGGATGAATTTATTGCAGGCGAACTGGTTCCGGAATTAATAAACCTTGATGCGGAACAATTTTATGCCATACATAAAGAAAAAATAAGTGCGCAGGTATTCGAGGTAGTACTCGATGGCAAACATTACGATATTTATCGCACCATAAAAAATAACGACGGGTCCGTGACCTTATTCGCCGCAAGCGATTCGACGGAGGATGCATTATTAGCTGCGCAGCATCCCGGAACAGGCCATAATAATTTACCTGCACATACAATTCCGTTTTACGGATTTCACTTTTATACAGAAAATATCAGTTATGCATTTCAACCGGCCGGACGCAGCATTGAGTTTCATCCACCGGTTGTAATTATTTCCGGATCT
>CAYTFT010000302.1:0-3783 GCA_964437155.1 uncultured Chitinophagales bacterium
AAAGGCGGTGAACTTGCCGGCGTTTTGTTCAGCGTACATTTTGATAAACCCGGTACGCCGTTCGTAGGAAGCAACGATGCCTATCAGGCGCTTTTCAGCAAATATTTTACGATAAAAACCATGGAGCCCTGCTATAATTCCCACCCGAAACGGGCAGGAAATGAGGTATTCGTCCGCCTGGTGAAGTAAAGTGATAATTGTCACAGGGAGCGCATGAACTTTTTGACAATTTTGTTTATTAATTGATTTATATATGACACAAAGGAGTTCATTTCATGCATTGATCAACGGCGAAAAACCGGTGCTTATCGATTTTTCTGCAGAATGGTGCGGTCCCTGCAAAGCAATGGCTCCCATACTGAAAGAAGTAGCGCAGCATGCCGGCGATTCCGTTAAAGTGTTGAAAGTGGATGTAGATAAAAATCCGGAAATTGCCGGACAATACCAGATTCAGAGTGTGCCAACGCTGATCTTATTCCGCGATGGAAAGATCATATGGCGACAATCGGGTGTCGTGCCGGCCGCATATCTGAAAAAGATCATCGCTGAAAATATATTAACCGTTAAAAATTAATAAATGCAGATACTGGCAGCAATTTTCGCCGGCGCTTTTGCCGGATATGGTTACTGGAAAATTTACGGGTGCAGATCAGGGATCTGTTTAATAGGTCAGAATAAATTTATGAGTATAATAACAGGCGCATTGGTCGGACTTCTGTTCATAACATCCCAGGGATGTTCCAATGCAGAAAATGGAACCACGCAAACCACATTGCAGCCGGCAGGAGAAGTGCAGGCGATTCAAAATGCTAAGGTGAATGAAGAAATTTCACCCGACGCATTTATGGAAAAATTAAAGGATCCTTCTTTTATTGTTCTGGATGTGCGGACACCGGAAGAATTTAAAACGGGCCATCTGGCAAATGCAGTAAATATAAATTATAACGCACCTGATTTTGCTGCTGAGGTGAATAAGCTCGATAAATCAAAAACATATCTGGTGTATTGCCAGCGGGGCGCACGATCTGCCGGAGCATCGGGTGTGATGGCAGGCAACGGGTTCAATACGATTTATTCCCTTCGCGGCGGGTTAAATGCGTGGACCGGGGAATTGGTTAAGTAATGTGACTTTTTCATAAAATAGAAATGCGCCTTGATAGCAGGGCGCATTTTTTTATTATATGAATCGTGCGGATTTAATTCACTCCGAGTTATTGCTTTAAGAGGTTGATGCTTTTTATATAAGCATCGTCGGCAAGCTCTTTATTGTAATGCGGGTTGCTGGGATTAGCAAACGCGTGATCGGCCGCATATTCCTCCACATTTAATATTTTCCCCGCAGCCTGCATGTTCTTTTTAAAATTTTCTACCACATTGCGGTCAATCCATTTATCCTGATTTGCCCAGATCATCAAAACCTCGGCATTTAATTGCGTATACTTGCCCGGATCATCCTCCGGCATTCCGTAATACATTACACAGGCGGAGGCATGTTGCTGAAAATACAGCGCGGCCTGTAAGGAATATCCGCCACCCATGCACCATCCGATGGTTCCAACCTCTGCATCGTCGCCAATGTATTTATGCGCCGACATAAAAATATTCAGCACGCGGGCATTATCCAGATTTTTCATGTATGCCTGAGCAGAATCTTTTGTGGTTGCCACTTTTCCATCGTAGAGATCGATCGCAAGCACATTGACCTTCCCGCCCATGTCATCGAATATTTTTTCCGCAACCTGCTTTATATAATCATTCAGTCCCCACCATTCATGAAACACCAATATATATTTTCTGCTGGCTTCAGTTGCTTCGATCGAAAATGCCCGTGCATCTTTTCCGTCGATGCCGGGTATTGTTACCATTTTACCTTTTTCGCTGAAAAAAGTATACGGGATCGGGTCCTCGTGTTTATTTACGAATGCTTTATCGTTTGCCAATGCAGCAAATTGTTCAGGGGCGGAACAACAGCTTTTTTGCTGACTGAAGGAGAACAGCGGGAATGCGGTCACCGCAAGCAGAAATAATATTTTTTTCATCTGAAGCAATTTAGAGTATCTGTAAAATTAATCCTTTGAGATAATATGTTTCGTCAACACCCCATACAATGGGATGATCTTTCGATTGGGAAAGGAACTGCACTTCGCGGACGGTTCTGCCTGCATCCCGTGCGGCAGATGCAACCACATCGTAGAACATATTGATATCCATAAAATGCGAACAACTGAAAGTGGCAAGAAATCCGCCGGGTTTCACCATTTTTATTCCGCGCAGGTTTATCTCCTTATATCCCTTGGATGCATTTTCAATTCCTTTCCGGTTCTTGGTAAAAGCAGGAGGGTCAAGAATGACAACATCAAATTGTTTATTTTCCTTCGCCCAGACCGGCAAAACATCAAATGCATTTGCGCTCACACACCGGATATTTGTAAATCCGTTCAATGCAATATTTTTTTCTGCCTGTGCAATTGCATCATCAGAAATATCGAGTGCAGTTACAGAAGAAGCGCCAAAATGTGCTGCGAATAATGCAAATGAACCGGTATAGGTAAAACAATCCAGAACGGTTGCATTTTTAACAATATGCTGCAAGGCGAGTCTGTTCTCTTTCTGGTCGAGAAAAAAACCGGTCTTCTGGCCATTTGCAATATCTACATGGAACTGAACGCCTTTTTCATTGATAATTAAATGGGTGTCGAAGGGCGCTGTGAGAAAACCTTTTATTTCTTCCAGTCCTTCGAGTTTGCGCACCGGAACATCATTGCGTTCGTAAACCCCTTTAGCCTGCAGATCATCCGTCAATACGGAAGCGATTTCTTTTTTCCATCTGTCCATGCCCGCACTCAATGTTTGCAAAACATATATATCGTTAAATTTATCGATCACAAGTGCAGGAAGGAAATCTGCTTCGCCAAAAACAAGTCTGTAATTTTCAGTATAACCAAGTTGCGTCCGGTAATCGCGGCAGGAGAGTAATTTTTTTCTGAAGAAATTGCGATCTATCATTTCCCGGGGATCGCGTGTAAGCAGTCTTACGGTTATTTGTGATAATTCGTTGATATATCCTCTGCCGATAAAATCATTTTTGAAATTCACCACATCTACAATATCGCCGGTTGCCGGCTCTCCGGTGATACGATCTATTTCATTGTTATACACCCATGGATGACCATTTTCCACCCTGTGTCCTTTTCCTTTTTGCAATATTACCTGCACGATAGTTTAATTTTGTCATAAAATTACTTAATCAGGATGAAGCGGGTGCGTTCCCTCATCGACTGGATATTTTATTCCAACCTGTTCATTGCCCTGGCGGCAATGGCCATGACACGTTCGGGTTATTTGTTGCTGCATGTAACACCTGCACCTAATGCGAATTTCGCAGGAATGGATGCTGCCAGTATTTTAAGCGGATTTGCTACGCTTTTTACCTATATTCTCATCCGCGCAGCAGCACAGCAACGCATAAAAGATTATGCACCTTCGGCGCGGTGGGATTTTTATATCCGGTATAATAAATGGCTCGTCGCATTGATGGTTTTTTCGTTTGGCGTTTGTTTAATTATTTATTTCAGACTTCCCCTCCAATCAGAGATTGCATTATTAATTCCGGGGATTATTTCTGTTATTTACGGAATTCCGTTTACCTTCCGGAAAAAAATATTTCGTCTGCGCGATACCGGGATTTCGAAAATTTTCTTCATCAGTTTTGTCTGGGCCTTTGTCGGATCATTTTTGCCGGCATCTGTTGCAGGCATCGATCTGTTTTCAGGAAATGTATGG
>CAYTFT010000303.1:0-3759 GCA_964437155.1 uncultured Chitinophagales bacterium
TTCCTGCTAAGAGTTTATCCTGTTCCATCATGCGATAAATGCTGCTTCGACTGATCCCCAAAAGTTGGCAGGTTTCAGAAATGCTTAAAAACGGTTTTGCTTTCAATTCTTCAATCGGTTTCGAAATGAGCTGCTTAGTTTCGACATTGCTGCGCTCAACCTTTTTGCTCTTTTCCGCCGCTTTATAAGCTCGGCTGTTGCATTTATGGGAGCAGAACCTTGTCTTTGTTGTTCGTGCTGTGAAAGTGTCACCACAATGCTCGCAAACCCTTTGTATTTGAATTAGTGAACTCATATAGATGTTTCAATTTGTCTCTATTTGTCTCAGGGTGTGTCATTTTGTATCAGGAAGTGCAATATTGAATGGATAAACACCCTGAAATTTGTACCCCGAGCCTTTGAGGTACAACAAAGATACAAATATGCTATTAAAATACAGGTAAGATCACGTATGAAAAATATTATCGAAAGAGACTTAAATAGGCTAAAAACCTTGTGTTAGTAAGGATTTGTATAGGTTTGGTGTCAGAATGCTGAGGATTGGTTACTTTCCAATACAAAACTTCCTAAATATATTATCCAGCAGATCCTCATTCGTGATCTGGCCTGTTATTTCTCCGAGGGCGTTGAGGGCATAGCGTATATGCAGGGCAGTGAGGTCGCCGCTGATGCCGTTGCCGATGGCGTTGATCACCTCGTCTAATGCGGCGCGGGTTTTTTGCAGGGCTTCGAGATGACGCACATTAGTGACAATAATATGTGCAGCGTTGAGATCTTCCTGCACAACTTTTTTATACATCAGATCTTTTAATGCGTCAATATTTGTTTTTTGTAAAGAGGAAATATATACTTCGGGTTCGAGCGTGAAAAACTGACTCAGTAATTTTCCGCCGTCAGGCGTATCTATTTTATTTGCGATGAGGATCATTTTGTCCCCTGCATCAGCTAAATTGTCAAGATCGGAACGCACATCTTCAAATGTCATAGTATTTACATCGAAAACATATAATAACAAAGTGGATGTTTTTATTTTTTCGAAAGTGCGGTCCACGCCGATCTTTTCTATTTCATCTTTTGCTTCGCGGATGCCGGCTGTGTCAATCAGCCGGAAAATAATTCCGCTGATATTTAATTCTTCTTCGATCGTGTCGCGTGTGGTTCCCGGAATTGCACTTACAATGGCGCGCTCCTCGTTGAGCAAGGCATTTAATAAAGTGGATTTTCCTGCATTGGGCCTTCCTGCGATCACCGTATTTACTCCGTTTTTAATTACGTTGCCCAATGAAAATGATCGGATCAGTCCGTCGAGCACCGTATTTATTTTTCCGATAAGCGCAAGCATATGCGGACGCTCGGCAAATTCAACATCCTCTTCACTGAAATCGAGTTCGAGCTCCACCAGCGATGCAAAATGAATTAATTCATAACGCAAATCCTGCAATGTGGTGCTGTATCCGCCACGCATCTGTTTAAAGGCAATGTCATGCGCAGCCTGGGTTTGTGCAGCAATGAGATCGGCAACTGCCTCTGCCTGCGAAAGATCCATTTTTCCGTTGAGAAATGCACGCAGTGTAAATTCACCGGGCTTAGCGAGCCGCGCTCCTTTTGTTAAAAGCAATTCAATGATCTGCTGCTGAATAAACGGTGAACCATGACAGGAAATCTCAATTATATCTTCTCCGGTATAAGAATGCGGATTTTTAAAAATACCGATCACCACTTCATCAATTTTTCCATACGCATTTTCAATCAAACCGAAATGCAATGTATGTGAAGATACTTCCGATAGTTTTTTCCCTTTGAAAATCGTTTCTGTAATCGCAATTGCTTTATCTCCGGATAATCGTATTACAGCAATGGCCCCTGTCCCGGGCGGAGTAGATAATGCAACAATCGTATCGGTATGATCAACAAGCATACGTTGCGAAATTAGAGACAATCTTTCAATACTTTTGTAATATGACCAGCGACAATCAATCGGCGGGCGTCGGCTATGCCACAGGGGCACTGCTTATTTTCGCGGGAATGCTTACGGCACCGATCGGTTTTATCGGATTTTTCTCCATTGGGTTTCAATGGATGGGACTCGTCATGCTTGTAATGGGTTTATCCGGTTCACTGCTCGTGTATTCCGGAATAAGAAATATTTCTGCTTCGGCGAAAATGGAAAGAGAACTTCGCGCTGCAGAGAAAAAAGAAAACTCCACCGTAAATAAAACAGAGAACCGCTATAATAATGTCCCACAGCTTTTTCACTGGGAATTTGATGCGGATGCATGGAAACAATTTATGACAAGCGAAAAAAAATACCGGAATTCGGATAGTATTTATCTCATCATCGCAGGGATTTTACTCGGTACTTATTCGTTGATAAGAAACCGGCACGCTGATATCAAAACCGCTGTTCTGCTCTCAGCAATTCTGATCGTTGTCATCGCATTTCTCAGACGGCAACTTACACTGCGGGCGCTTTCAACCGGAAAGAAGATCAACGCGGTCACCATCACCGACCGTTTCGTCAGGGTGAATGATCAGTTCTTTTCGTTATCTTCGGAAAACAGGATGCTGTCAAAAGTGCGGCTGATAACTGACGGGCATCCTTTTATTCTTGAATTTACCATCAGCTGGCAGACAAGGAGCGGGCCTACATTCGATGAATTGCGGATTCCGGTACCGGAAGAACAAAAGGAGGATGTCCTCCTGTATATTGAAAAACTAAAAACACAATACAGGATATGAAAAAGCTTATGAGTATTTCTGCCGTGCTCATCCTGAGCACAATTGCATTTGCACAGTTTGAACCCGGTGACATCGGATTTGATCAAAATAAAACAGCATTATTATACAAGACAAATAAGATAAAGACGCAGACAAAATTGCTTCTCGATACGGTGTATAATACTGAAGAACCTGTCGAGGTGAATACATATACTGAGGAAGGGTGGCTGCTGCATAAAATTTATCCCGGAGATATTATTTACGGTGATGCCGATGATTCCATCGGAATTTATTCAGATGAATTTACCTATTTCCCCGATGGCCGTATTCGTATTATCACCTATACCGGATATGATCTTTATCCGATCCAGATCGGTTTTGAGTATACAAAAAAAGGAAAACTAGACAGTTGTATTATTGCCTCCGCGGAAGCACGGCATTACGGATATACTTATGACAAGAAAGGAAATATCGTACATGCTGTCGGCATGGGATATGTTTTCGCCTACGATGATAACGGCAATTTTATGGATGAAATGCAACTCGTTGAAATGGAAACCATGGATTATACATGGAACGAAAAAAATCAGCTCATAAAAGAGGTGACAAAATTGCGCGGTGAATATTCGAGTTCGATTGAATATACCTACGATGAAGCGGGAAATCTTAAAAGTAAACTGCTGTTTGTTGATACATCGTCCGGCGCGCAGCCCGTTGACAAATACTTTTATTTTTATGATGATAAGGGCCTCCTCATCCGCCTTGAATCACATGAATGGGAGGAGAATTTGACCTATCGGTTTGAATACACGTATTATTAAATTCAGTGTTCACTTTTAATTTTACCGCATGAAGATCATGATGGTATGTCTCGGTAATATCTGCCGGAGTCCGCTTGCCGAAGGAATAATGCGCAGAAAGATTGCAGAAAATGATCTCGGCTGGCAGGTCGAAAGTGCCGGCACCGGAAGCTGGCATGTGGGTGAAGAACCTGATCCGAGATCGCAGAAAGTCGCATTAAAACATGGCATCGATATCAGC
>CAYTFT010000304.1:0-3749 GCA_964437155.1 uncultured Chitinophagales bacterium
CCGCTTACCACGCCCGTGGGTGGCGGTATCCGCTCCCTAAATGTTGCCTTACGTCAGATCCTCGATCTCTATGTTTGTCTGCGTCCTGTTCGTTATTTTCAGGGAGTTCCTTCACCTGTAAAAGCGCCCGAAAAAGTAGATATGGTCATCTTCCGTGAAAACACCGAAGATATTTATGCCGGTATCGACTGGCAGGCCGACAGCGATCTCACGAAAAAATTCCTCGGCTGGCTCAAAGAAAATTCACCTAAAGATTTTGAAAAGATCCGTTTTGGTTCGAAGGAAAAATCCGCTGCATGGCAAAAAGACCTCGAAGGTGTGGGCGTTCCTGCGCGTGATGTAGATGTTTTGGTAGGCATAGGAGTTAAGCCGGTAAGTTTTCTCGGGACAGAAAGACTTGTGTATGCCGCTATTGACTATGCGATTCAGAATAATCGTAAAAGCGTTAATCTCGTGCACAAAGGGAATATCATGAAATTCACCGAGGGTGGTTTCAGGGACTGGGGATATGATGTGGCGAAAAAATGGTTTGGTGCGGTGGAGCTCGACGGCGGGCCCTGGTGCATTATTCCAGAAGGAAAACCCGGTGCCGGTATTGTGATCAAAGATTCTATTGCCGATATTACTCTGCAACAAGTGCTCACCCGTCCCGATGAATTTGATGTGATCGCAACACTCAATCTCAACGGCGATTATTTAAGTGATGCACTGGCTGCGCAGGTGGGTGGTATCGGTATCGCGCCGGGTGCAAATATTAACTACATAAGCGGACATGCCATTTTTGAAGCGACACATGGCACGGCGCCTAAATATGCCGATCAGGATAAAGTAAATCCGGGATCAGTGATATTAAGCGGATGTATGCTATTCGAATACATGGGCTGGAACGAAGTAAATATGATGATTCAAAACGCGATGGAAAAAGCGATCTCTAAAAAGCGGGTTACTTACGATTTCCACCGGCTGATGGAAGGAGCAACCTTATTAAAATGCTCTGAGTTTGGTGATGAGATCATCAGCAATATGTAAATAATATTTCGGCAGGTGAAGACACCATACCGATAGATGCCAAACAAATAATAAAAAGCCATTTCGAAAGGGGTGACTTTTTTGTTTGCATTGCATTCCGACCGCGGGGTTAGAATGCTGGAATAGTAGGAATAATAACTTATGTAGCCTTTTACTCCTTAACGAACAATTGAGATCGAGTGCTCTTATTATTGATATCCTGCAAATGCAGATAGTAAATTCCGGGAGGAAGGGGGGTAAGATCCATCGAAGTAATAGCAAACCCGATTTTATCCATAACTACTTTTCCTGTGATATCATATACGAGGATCCTTGCATATGCTCCGGATTCTGCATTATCAAAATGGATGATAGTATGCGCCGGATTTGGATAAACAGAAAATTCATTTTCAATTGCAGATGCATTTATCGATGTCTCCAATCCGGAAAACAGTCTTGCCACCAGAATATCATTTTCAGATCCGTTATAAGTGGATCCTGCGATAACAATTTTTCCATCGGGCTGCATGGCAATTCCCCAAACATACTCTGCGGTGTCGCCAACGCCAAAAACAGTTTTACCCGCATCGCCGAAACTTTCATCAGGTGTAAGATCAGGATTTAAACGGGATACCATACAATCGAAGTTGGTTCCGTTCCATGCATAAGCTCCACAAAGATATTTTCCGTCCGGTTGTTGAATCATACCGGTGAAATATTCCGTAACCCCCGTTAAGTCAAGCGATAGCATTCCATCCGTTCCAAATCCCGCGTCGTGCGTTCCATCACTATTGTATTGCACAAAAGCAAAATCAACCCCTGTACCGTCGTTCAATACCTGTCCTGCAAGCAATAATTTACCACCTGCAAGCGGCATCACCGTAAAGGCAGCTTCAAGCGGGGTTCCAAAATCCGGCATATCGATCCCATTGCCGCTGAAGGTGTTGTCGAGGGTGCCATTGGATAATATGCGCATGGCTGCCATTCTGTTTCCGGCTCCTGTGAATGTGATGCCGGCTCCGGCTATTTTACCATCATCCAAAACCGCAATATCCACCAATAGATCCGAAGTTGGACCGAAACCTGTTATCACCAATGCGCCACCTGTTCCAAAGGAGACATCAGGGATTCCGGATGCTGAAAACCTGGCTAAAGCGCAATCCGGTGCACTCACTCCTGAACTACCGCCGGTCAGGATCTTGCCGTCAGCATCAAAGGCCAGATCATGAACAGCATCGTCTCCATTGATATCAAATTGCGTGTAACCCGCAGAAGTTCCGAATGCGGGATCCGGTGTTCCGTTTGTTTCCAACAGAGTTAAAAAAAAATCATCATCCGTGCCGTTAAAGGCAGTTCCACCTACCACTATTTTCCCGTCGGAACGTATGATTACCGAATTGCCGCGTTCACCAGTACCGGCATAACCATAGATATATATACCATCTGTTGCGAAGGAAGCGTCAAAGGAACCATCTGCATTATACCGAACCACAATAAGGTCCTGATCTGTGCCATTGATTACAGTTCCCGTAACAACAATTTTTCCATCCTCCTGTACCGCAATGCCATAACCGGCATCACTGGTAAAATCATAATCAGTGGTAACGATACCGTCACCGCTGAATGTGAAATCGAGTTCGCCGGGCAACTGTGCAAATAAATGAGTCAGGCAACATAATAAAATTGCGAATGATAATTGAGTTTTCATAGTATAGATTTTAGAATTAAAATTTAACATATAGTGTATTCAATTGGTAAATTTTGGTTTTAGAATAAAAGAAAAAAACGCCAGCGGGCGAATTTCTTTTAATCAAATTTTGCAATCCTTGCATCTGTATCATTAAATCCAATAAAGATAGCAATCCCGTGTAAATCACAATGTATACGTGCGTAAAGCACAAAAATATGAGTATTCGTTTGTCTGTGCAAACATTGTTGCACGATTTAACCGGATCTCTATTCAATTACCATTTGACTAATTTAGTTTATAACCAATTGCTTCACAATTCGTTTAACTCCATCAGAAATTTCAACAAAATATACCCCGGTCATCCTTTTGGAAAAATCAATTGATGTCAACTGTTTGCTTAGTGGTTCAGAAACTATAATTTTACCTTCGATATCATATATAGCTATTGTCTTGTTATAAAAGTTCTCCATTCGGATAAATATATTTTTATCATAGGTATAAACATCAGCATCCAATACAGGAATACTTCCAATAGTAGTGGTGGTGTCCCCAATTGTATCCCCTGCAAAAACTCCGGTTTCACATTTTAGTTCATAGGCATAGTCATGAATGATTAATGTTTTAGCTGAATCAACGGTTGAACATCTGATCCAACCGTAATGTATACATTCTTCAATATCCTTAAATTTAACTCCAAGATGTGCTGAATCGATATTAGGATTCCATCTGCCAATGTCATAATGCCATGTCCAAAGAGATCCATCAATTTTATAAAAACCTACTCCCATCAATTGATACCCTGCATATTGAAAACTCATCGTTTCATTAATCAAGTCGCCAAATAATATTGCATACGGAAAATAGGTAGTTCCCCCGCCGGCACCATGGGTAGCATAATCGCCGGCAATCTCATTACCAGAGTCGCCATAAGGTCCACACCACAAAATATGTCTGAATTCATAGTCTGAATATAGGCTATCGGTCCAGTAATGACTTGATTTCAAAAATGCAAAATCAAATTCCCCGTCATTATCCATATCAACGCCCGCAG
>CAYTFT010000305.1:0-3737 GCA_964437155.1 uncultured Chitinophagales bacterium
ATTCCGCCTTTCAAAATTGCTGTAATAATCACTGATACGATTTTTGTATCGCTGAAGCAATACCGTACTCATGACCAGATAAATAATAAGTTGCAACAAATTCGCATAGGAGAAGATCGCAACATCCCATGGAAAATAATTATATCCCTGTGTGAAAATATGCGATTTAACCGGCCCGGATGCGAAATAATAATTACAATAATAAATAAACATGATCGCTGCAGGAATTAAATGCACCAACGATCTTTTTGTAAGACGATAATTTCTGATCGTGAGCCTGCATACATATAAATAAATAACAGGATTATAAATATAATCAGTAACAAAATTGGTATACGCTAGCGGCAGAAAAGAATGCATCTGCCCCGCAGCATCGATATAATAATAAAATCCCGACCACGAAAAAGTGAGAAGCATGGTGCCGAGTAACCGGTTAAGCACACGGTCCCCTTTGTTCAGAATAAATAAAGCAATGGCTAACAGAAAGCCCTGAAAAATGACAAATACATTGAGTTGATCCAGTATGCCGTTGAGATCCACATTTCAAATGTAAGAAAATTTTATTGCAGAATTTGAGGCGCTCAGGGAGTACTTTATAATGCTGTATGCCTGCGCATGCGTCCCGCTGCGGGGCCCGCCGGCTGGGGTGTCTGCATTATTAAATATCCAGGTTTACACCCAGCCGCACACCGAAGTTGGGCGCGTAAGGATTATTCCGGTAGGTAAGCCGCCAGATCGCATCCACCCGAATTAATTTGAAGATATTTTCCACACCAATACCCGCTTCCATATAGGGTTTATCCGAACGGACCGATCCATTGCCGATATAATACGGAGCCGTATTCTTCATATAATCATTCATTGCCACATTCGCATCACTTAATTGCCCGTAAGCGAGTTTAAACGTTGCGACCTCCCGTAATTTTAATTTATTTACATAGGGAATTTTATTGAGGAAGAATCCGTAAAAACTATGCGTCAGAAATAATTCTGCATACGCATCGTTTACAAATTCATATTCATTCATCAGGTTGAAATTATTGTGATTCATGAAATAGGTTTCATTCCCGGGAGGTGTTTCAAGCAATAATGTCGGCAGCGTGCCGAAAATTTTTCCCGCCTTTACTGTATAGCTTGTTCCGCCAAAACTGCCCCAGGTGAAAAAATCCCAGATATTTACTTCGAAAGCATTATAGGTAAATCCCGCACCCATAAAATCCTTTAATCCCGTACGGTAATAAATTTCCAGTTTGGGATATTTTGTACCAAGACTATATCGCCTGTAATTATCAAACATGAATTTTTCCCGGTACGCGAAACGCAGTCCGATTTTTAATTCAGAGTTGTTGATCTTGCTTACAAGGGAATCGTTCTGATTGAAATAATAAATATCAAACAAGGGATCGAGCTGCACATTCGTGAGCGTTACAGAATTTGACAATCCCCACAACCAGTCTTTTTGATAATACCATTGCACCCTTTCCCTGTCATTAATCTTTTGCGGTGTATCTCTCCGCCGGTAAAATCCGGATAATAAATTATCCTCCCCGAACGTCACCGATTCATTATTACTTACATCAAGATCATTATCATAATTGAACCGGAACTGCTGATACGGTTTTTTTGCAAGCACGATCGAAAATTCACTTCCGTATTTAAAGGTATGATCATCAAACCCGTAGGCTCCATACCCGCCAACTGAAAATCGTTTGCTGATAAGATCGCCTGTCTTTCCTCCTAACCGCACCCGAAATCCCTCCACATCGTTGCTGCTTATCATGTTGGCAAAGGGCCCGATGCGGACGTATCCCAGATTCCAGTAGCCATACATGAGTGTATTGTACACATCCACAAGGGTCATGAACGACTTAATATTCTTCAGTGAATCCACAAGTTCATATACGCCTGTTTCATTCTGCGTGAGTGCATCGGGGCGCACATCCTTCCAGAATAATTCGTCGTTATTGATCACGCTGTCGTTGTATACAATATCATCTTTATAATGTGCCACCTCTTCAAACACGGAATGATCGAAATCAAAATCAGAATACACTGTGGTTTTTCTTCCGATCACACTTGCTGAATTTTTGGTCGGCATAAATTCCACAATCAGCTTGTCGTTTTTCAACACCCATACCGAATCGCGGTAATGTTCGTAATTCATATAAAATACCGCGCGCTTATAATAATTGATATTTACGGAACTGTCGAGCTGCATGAAAACCTCTTTCACGGCATACGAACTGTCCGCGATCCACATATACCCGTTGAATACGTTTTCCTGCTGCTGTTTCGGTGTAAAATTGATCCTGTAACAAAAATCATTGTCTATCAGCGCAGAGTCAACAAGGTCAACCTTATAAAAGAAATTCCATGCGTCCGTAACGGGTGTGACGAAATTTTTGCTGAGCAAAAACCAGTAGTTGTCGTAAATATTGAACTGTTCATAATAATTACCAAGCACCTGTGTTGCGCTGGCATTATTGATGCCCGATGTGCGGCTCGCAAGAATGATTTCCTTTCTTGTTTTCGGATTTCGCCGGTAATAAAAATCAGAAACCGTTTCGGTAAAAAAGAAGGGTAAAAATGTTGTTTCATCTGAAGTGCTGTCAATATGATCGAGCAATACATCAAAGGCCCTTTTTTTATCAGATGAATCGATGGCAACGGTTATATTGCCGAGATCCAGTTCAATTTTAGTATATCCGCGTGCCTTATATGCAACAATATTTTGCTGATCGTTTGTCTTTTTATTTTCGATCACCTTGCGCATTAAAACTTTCGCAGGGTCCTCCTTCGGTTTAATTACAATTTCACTGAGTGCATAATCCTCCGATGCAAGTTGCACTTTATAATACTGGTCCGGCTGATCGGATAATACTATCGTATCCGTTTTATATCCGATAAATGTTACCAGTAACGTATCCTGCTTTGCGGTGGTCTGCAAACGAAAGGTGCCGTCCGGATCTGTGGCGGTGCCGTATTCTGTATGCATAATGAGAATATTCGCGAAAGCGACCGGCTCGCCGCTGTTCTGATCTGTTACACGACCCGAAATGTTGATGACCTGGGCCGAAATATCTCCACAGAAAAACAATACCGTAAGCATACAGATCAGCCTGCTCCAACCAAATGCATTATTTTTCTTGTCAGCGATCATTTTCTCCGGCACACCAAATCTGCTTAAAATTAAGAAATCAACTATTTATTATTTGACACGACTTTTACCGGAAATACAACAAATGCAATTGGAATATCGTGCTGCCGGATTTTTTTCCGGCCCCCCTGCTATTTACGGGCAACCGTTTCCCCGAGCCACAAAACCTTTCCTGCCTGAGAAGAACCGGATGCGGATGATTTTTTACATTTGACTGCTCAATTCAATATTATGTACCAGACCATCCTGAAAAAAGCTGCTGCCACGTGTATTGCCCTGTCAATTTTTACCCATGCATGTAATGCGCAGGCGGCGACTTTTGATATTACCTATGGCGGTTTTTCCACTGAGGCCGAAACGGCATTTCAATTTGCAGCTGATATCTGGAGTAATTATCTCATCAGCGACGTCCCAATTAAAGTGGAGGTGAATCTTGTCTTTTTGCTGCCGGGACAGCTGGGGATTACTTTCCCGAACGGCGAGATCAATTTTCCGGGAGCCCCCGTTGCGGATGTCTGGTATGCTTCCTGTCTGGCGAACGCGATCAGTGGAACGGAGTTGAATTCCGGCGAAGCCGATA
>CAYTFT010000306.1:0-3711 GCA_964437155.1 uncultured Chitinophagales bacterium
CTGACGGAAGAACCAATCATTAATTCTTTTGCGCAAGCGATCGCAGGACGCATCAGTACGGAATTATTTAAGTATCTCGATGCACCCGTTCAATTACTCGGCGCAAAAAATCTCCCCGCCGTTCCGCTGAATTCCGGATTGGAAAAAGCGATGTTGCCGAATGCAGAAAAGGTATCTGCAATTATTGGCGATTTATTGAATTATTGATTGTAATATTTTCTTCCAATTACTTTTTCACACAATGCATCAAAATAAAAAAGCACCCTTCTCAGGATGCTTTTTTATTTTATAACTAATCAATTATTTATTCTACAATTACCGGAGTGGAAATAGTTTCATTTCCGTTCACGATCACAACATTATATAACCCCGCTGCAGCATTATCCAGTGAAATAGATTCTGTTTGCGCAGCTTCATTTACGGTAAGTGTATGCTGATAAACAACTGCACCGAGAGTATTTACCACATACACGGTTACTTCTTTATTTATCATTGCATTTAACTCAACAGTGAAGTTACCATCGGTCGGATTCGGCCACACTTTTACGGAAGCGTGCATATCGCCTTCACGCAATGGCAATGTGGTAAAATATACTGTTTCTGAGTAGGGAGAAATTTCTCCGGTTTCATAACAAATTGTTTTTACCCTGAAACCATAAGTAGTTTCCGGATCGAGCTTTCCTGCAGGAATGGTATACATATTTTCAACAGGTCTGCGTTTTCCGACTGTTGCGATATCATCTGCTTTCCAGAATGCAACGGTGTATTTAGAAGCAAAAGGAACTGCATCCCAGTGTAAAACGGCTGCATCCGCAGTAATGCCGTCGGCATATAAACCAACCGGGCCTGTTGCTGCATTGCATGTTGCAATATCGCCAAAATCCTCAGGGGTGAATTCATTATACATGATATCATTATATCCAACCGGATCCAGATCAGTGATCGCTGTACCCGGTAAACCGTCACGCTGCCAGAGCACATGAATTTTGCCTCCGGAAACATGCTGGTACACGGAAGTGAAAACATTCTCTAAAGAAGTTTCAGCGGTATTGGTAAGATTTACCGGAGCCGACCATGTTGCACCGCCATCGGCACTGAATACACCAAATATATCTCTGTAAGATTGTGCAGATAAATTCAATGGATCGCCATAAATATCTGTGTATTCAATTGGCATTGTATAGGTGAGATAAATATGTCCTGTTGCAGGATCCCATGCAGCGCCCGGCATGGAAGCCATACCTGCAGAACGGTAATGTGTGCGGTAAGCACCAATACCGGCATAAGGATCACCCAGACCATCTGCATTATCCCAGTCAAGTTCCAGGTTGATCATTTCAGCCTCGGCCATACCGGTTTTCCAATGCCAGATTCCGGTTGCATCCCAGTCTACTGTCCAGAAGCCCATACCGGCATCTTCATAAATACGATAATAACCGGCAAATACATGGAGCGTGCCGTCATCTTCCATTATCATATTTAAATATCCGTCTGTCGTTTCGATTGTATCTGTTATAAAATCTCCGTCAATATCTGTTTGCACTGCACCGGTATAATTATCGATCGGGAAATTATGTATAACGGTATTTGTCCATGAACCGGGAGCACCGTTTGCATCGGAATGCAGTAAAACGAGATCACTGCTGATCATACCGAAAAGAACATATACATCTGATCCGTGAACAGCGATCTGGTAAGTTTCGGCAGCATTGAATCCGGTGTTCATCCCGGGAATTCCTTCTGCAGCGGATAAATAGGGTAACGTGTAATCCATCATCGCCCAGGTATTTCCGCCATCATCGGAGCGGGAGAATAAAATCTGGGTTGGTGGATTTGCATCTGTATTGATCAGATAAATATCATCTGTTCCGGCAGGACATGCGGCAACGGGCCATACACCTGCAACCATTCCCGAACCGGCGGTCGGTTCCCAGTCTGTTGCTCCTATAGCAGAGTTTGCATATACCTGCATGTTATAGCTGAGTCCGTCGGGTGTTGTATGTGCAATACTTACCTCATGCTCACCTACAGTTAAGATCTCGCCGAATCCGGTTCTGACATCCTCATTTCTGACAGTCGGATAAGCGCCCCAGATACCACCGGCATCCCGGTGATTATAAAACATGCCGCGGTCGGTAAATGTAAGAGCGCCGCCGAAATCCGTTGAACCCGTCCAGAGTCCTGAAACAGATCCATCTGCATACACCTGCAGCCGGTGTTTTGAACCATTGTTGGTTTGAACATCATACGATGTTTGTCCGATTACCGTTTGTGCCTGCACAGATGCAACACCGAAACTCATCAGACCAATAAGTAGTAGTTTTTTCATTGTATTGAAGTTTAAGGTTTATTGTTATACATGCTAATAAAATCTAATATTAGGGATTGTACGTGAATTATACAAATGCTGCATCGGGTTGATTTTAATCATCTGCCCGCTCAGGAGTTTATTGGTATCTTTGCGGCGTTTACTAAAGTTTCACCCCGCCTGCAACGGGATACAAAATTTTAGCCATGGCTTTATTGTATAACAGAATATCTCACCGCGAGCTGAAGCAAAAATTGCTTGCCTCTGACGAACAACGGACAACCGTTTCTTTTTACGAATATTTTCCGATTGCTGATCCGCAGGAATTTCGAGATACCCTGTTTAAAGATCTTTCAGCATTACATGTTTTTGGAAGAATTTATGTTGCGCACGAAGGGATCAATGCGCAAATTAGTGTTCCTTCCGAAAAATTCGGCCAATTCAAATCTTATATTAATTCCAGGGTCCCGTCCGTTCAGTTTACCGATCCGGAAACCGGCATACGCCAATTGCGGCTGAATATTGCAGTTGATGATGACGGAAGATCTTTCTGGGTTTTAAAAATAAAAGTGCGCGAAAAAATTGTTGCAGATGGTATTCACGATCCGGCATTCAGCATGGAGAAAAAAGGGAAATATGTAAATGCGGAAGAATTCAATCAGCTAACGGAAGATCCTGATACAATTATTGTGGACATGCGCAACCATTATGAATATGAGGTTGGGCATTTTGAAAATGCGATCGAAGTACCGAGTGATACATTTCGTGCACAATTGCCGATGGCCGCTGATATGCTGAAGGATAAAAAAGACGCAAACATTATTATGTACTGCACCGGCGGGATACGCTGTGAAAAAGCAAGCGCCTTCATGCTGCATAACGGTTTTAAAAATGTATATCATCTGGAGGGCGGCATTATTCATTATGCAAATACATTACGGGAAAAGAATTTGCAGAATAAATTCCTGGGAAAGAATTTTGTTTTTGATGACCGGCTGGGTGAACGCATTGGTAATGAAATTATTTCTGTTTGCCATCAATGCGGACAACCGGCTGATACACATACGAATTGTATAAATCCGGGATGCCATTTATTATTTATTCAATGTGCTGAATGCGCTTCAAAATTTGAAGGGTGCTGCTCGGTTGCATGTCAGGATACCATCCATCTGCCCGAAGAACAACAAAAAGAATTACGCAAGGGAATTATGAAAGGACCCAATGTTTTCAATAAATCAAAAAGCAGGATGATGCGTTTGCGCAACGATTCCTGAAAATGAAAACGATGGCAGTGGCGCAAAGCCGCTTATAGTTGTACCAAATACGGCCTCCCGTTCCCTACTCTTTACCTGTCCGGATACAGGCGCCTCAATAATCAGATTGTTTCGGGCAAACCATCGGGT
>CAYTFT010000307.1:0-3663 GCA_964437155.1 uncultured Chitinophagales bacterium
CCATTACAGATCTCTGTGGCAGAAGGATTAATTCCCGGGGCGGCATCGTTGCAATCTCCACCGGTTGTAATATATCCGGTAAGCGGACCATACGTTGAAAGTCCTGCCGCAGCATCCCCAAAACCATCGCCATCAAGGTCCGGGTAAACAGAATAAAATGTAATACTGTCATCTACCATTCCATCGCAGTCATTATCTGCACTATCGGGAATTTCGTAGGCGCCAACAAGGCTGCACGGATACACAATTTGAGTAACTGTATCGCCCACTGCCAGCCGAAGACTGTCAAGGACTTCCCTGTAATGCTGTATCAACGGTTGATAATCCGGATCCAGAATTCTGTTATGTAATTCCAGCGGATCGACAGCGAGGTCATAGAATTCCTCTGAATAGCAGTCACAGTCGGAGGTGACGTATAATTTATCAAATCCTCTGACACCCCGCAACGTTGGAACATCCAGCGATCCGGGTTCAGAACCCTCATACATATAGCGGGCATACTTTCGAAGGGTATCGGTCCCGAGCATACCTTTAATCGAAATCCCTTCAAAACCAAATGTATCGGTGGTTTTGGTAAGTTCCAGGAGCGTTTTAGGAATGTCGATCAATTCGACCATTTCATTACTTACGATGGTGCCTGCGGTAAACCAGGTGGGATATCGGATAAACAGCGGGACATGAAAGGCTTCCTCGATTGCATAAGCTTTTGCGCGCATCTGGTGTTCCCCTTCAATATAGCCGTTATCACTGGTATAGATCACCAGGGTGCTGTCCATTTTGCTATGTGCATCGAGCCAGCTGAAAATGTTGCTTACATTGACATCTACGCCTTTCAGGCATTCATATCGCGAGCGGATGAACTCCTTTGTCTGATTGTTATTTTTATCCCACGAAGAAGTGGGTGAATAATAATATTCCGGATATAATGAATCGTAGGGCACATTGCAACTTGCCGGAAGAGAAATAGGATATGCGTCATACATGTGGTCTTCCTCGGCCCTTGGGGCAAGCGGTGTATGGGGCGCAAAAGGGAAAAAGAACAATGCAAACGGTTTACTGGGGTGAGCGGACACCGAATCCATAAAACTTGTGATATATCCGTTAAATGCATCCGTAATATGTCCGGGATAAAGGATATTAGTTCCGTTCACATTCAGGGTGAGTCCCACATATCCTTCCTGATCTCCAATATCCACATAATAGTCAAAATCCGTCGGGTTATTAAATCCGTTCCCGTACTTGCCGATCACGCCGGTATAATATCCTTTATTCTGCAGGATTTTCTGGATGGTTGTCAGCGTGGTATAGAACATATCGCCGTTATTATCCACTCCCGTCTGATGGGTATAGAGTCCGGTATAGATACATGCACGGCTCGGCCCGCAAATGGGAGTTGGTGCATAACATCTCGTGAAGCGGGCGCCTTCATTTGCTATACGCTCGATACTCGGCATTGCAAACCAGTTTGGTGCGCCTGTGAGGCGGGTCTCATCGTACCTGCCGTCATCGACCATTATAAATAAAATATTCGGTTTTTTCTTTGCTGCGGGTTGGGGCGGCGCATTTACTGCACCGAGACAAACAGCCTGATACAGAAGGAAAATACTGATAAGTAATGTGCTTTTACCTTTCATAAGGAATGCCTGAGATAGGGATTGTAAATTTATAACCCAGTTGTCAACTGCACAAATGTAATTGTAAATTACTTCGCACAACAATGAACTAATCCACCCCTGTGGTGCTTACATATCCACGTGGATAATTGACATCCACGGCGGGTCAAATTTTCTACCTTCGCCACGTTTTATGCATTCCGCAACAAAGATCAAACTCGCTATTCTCGATATGTATGAAGGCGCCCCGAATGAAGGGATGCGTTGCATAAAAGCGATTGTTGAGTCACTCACGGAATTTGTAGACTGGGATGTATTTGACGTGCGGAGTAAAAATGAGGTGCCGGAAAAAAATTTCGATATTTATATTTCTTCAGGCGGTCCGGGAAGTCCTTATGACGGCGAAGGAAAAGAATGGGAGAAAAAGTATTTTGCCCTCGTAGATAAGGTATGGGCGCACAATGCCAACGGATATGCCCGGAAAAAATATTTTTTTGCGATCTGTCATTCCTTTCAGATGCTGGCGCGGCATTTCGCATTAGGTAACGTTTGTCAGCGCAAATCAACTGCCTTCGGCGTATTTCCCGTACATAAAACGGAAAATGCAAAACATGATCATTTTTTCAGGAGTCTCCCCGATCCGTATTACGTTGTGGACAGCCGTGACTGGCAAATGATCGAGCCTGATCATGAGAAACTCGCTTCTATGGGTTCCGAGATTCTTGCTTTAGAGAAAAAAAGAGAGCATGTGCCTTTGCCGAGAGCAGTGATGGCCATCCGGTTAAGTGATGAAATATATATGACGCAATTCCATCCCGAGGCAGATGCCGAAGGTATGTTACGCCACTTTGCGAACCCTGAAAAAAGAAATCATATTGTAAGTAATCTGGGAGAATGGAAACTCGACGATATGATCCGTTCACTCAGCGATCCGCAAAAAGTGCCCCTCACCCATAAAGAAATGCTGCCGACATTTTTGCGCTCAGCGATCACCCGGTTGGAAATGCACTGAACTCCAGCAGGCGCACTCCATCTTCCTTTCTTCCCTCCTGTTATTTAAGTTTGCATGTTATGATACCTGCTTTCAGAAAACAATTTAATGCTGCGTTTACAGATGAAAAATATGCCTCTTTTTTACAGGCATGCCATACACGATTTCATAAAGAACTCGAGTTTAAAGTTTGCGAAACACCTGTTTTTATTCCGGGAGATCTCCGCGACCGTTTACTGGAGGCCGGTGAACAGATTATTGATGTAATTTGTGATCCATCCTTTTTGGAAACATCACGCCGCGCAATTCCTGAAAATGTTTTTGTTCCCGGTGCTGAAGGTAAAAGCACTTTTATAGCACTGGATTTCGGGATTTGTACAGATGAAAATAATGCACCTGTTCCCAAACTCATCGAAATGCAGGGATTCCCTTCGTTATTTGGATGGCAGCATGAACTGGGCCTGCAATACCGATCCGCTTTTGGAATTCCTGCAGGCGTTAATCATTTATTCGGCGGATTAAATAATGATTCCTATGCAGCCTTGCTCAGAAAAACAATTCTTGGAGATCATGCTCCTGAAAATGTGATTCTGCTTGAAATTGAACCGGAGAAACAAAAAACATGGATCGACTTTTATTTAACAAGGGAAATGCTGGGAATCGAACCGGTTTGTATATCAAAGATCATAAAAGAGGGAGACACCTTATTTTATATACATAACGAAAATAAAATACAGATCAAACGCATTTACAACCGGCTTATTTTTGATGAATTATTATTGCGTAAAGATCTGCATCTGCAATGGAACCTTACCGAACCTGTTGATGTGGAATGGGTTTGTCACCCGAATTGGTTTTTTCGTATCAGCAAATACACATTGCCTTTTTTAAAAGGCCCTTATGTTCCCACCACTTATTTTGTAAGCGAATTAAAAACAATTCCATCGGACTTAGAGAACTGGGTACTGAAACCATTATTTTCTTTTGCCGGACATGGTGTCATTTTTAATGTTCAACCGGCAGATATTGAAAATGTGCGGGCGCATGGAGAACATTTTA
>CAYTFT010000308.1:0-3655 GCA_964437155.1 uncultured Chitinophagales bacterium
TTGCGCCGATTGCAGATTTTCATATGCTGTCTGCAGTGATTTATTCGCCTTTTGTTTGAACCGGTATCGATTAAACAGAACAAGTACTAATATGAGTAAAAAAGCAGCGCCCCCCAATACTGAATTGCGGAAGTTACGCTGCTTCATATCTTTTGCTTCCTGCTCTGCTTTTGCTGCGGCTTCCTTTTTATCATATTCAGACTGCATGACCGTTTGCATCTTACCTTTCACATTGGTCTCACTGCTCACACTGTCGCGGGCATTAATGTACTGCCGGTAATGCAGATAAGCATCCTTCCAGTTTCCACGCAAACTGTCGAGCGACTGCAGTACGCCGTAATAACCTACGTATACCTCCGGGTTCTCCAAACCCTGCATATAGGAACCGGATCGCTCCAGATACATCTGGGTCTTCTCTTGATCGCCCATGGATAAACAAAGGGAGGATAGCTTGTTATAAAAAGTGGAAATTTGCACATTATTGGATAATGAGAGGTAATATTTTTCAGCTTTCAGAAAATATACTAATGCAGAATCCAGCTTACCTATAGTCAGATAAGCGATGCCCATCTCTTCATTTGCGGTGGCACCGAGATAATCGCCAACTGACTGTTCACCTATATGGATCGCCTGCCGCAAATTCTGAATGGCCTTGTCAAATTCTCCGGTTTTCATATACAATTCGCCGATGGAAATAAAGTTCAATGCTGCATTTTCAAAATCCCTTTTTTGAAGCAGGATATCCGTGGCCTTTTGAAAATAGGTCAATGCATCTGCATACTTTCCCATTTCCACATATATATCGCCAAGATTCGAGGAGGCAACGGCAGCACCGAGGAGGTCCCCTGCGGCTTCGAAATTCTTCAGTGCCTGATAATTGGCATTCGCCTGCTCAGCATCATTTCCCAGTTGATCATATATATAAGCCAATAACAGCTGGGCCCCTGCCTGCCCGCCAAGGTTATTCAATTTCTGAAACATTTGAAGGCTCAACTTACAACTGGCCAATGCATCGGCAAACATGGATTGATCAACGTAATCCTGTGTAAGCCGGCTATACATATCTGCAACCCGTTTATTATCATGCAGGTGCTTGTAGAGCTGCAATGCTTCCAGATCGTATTTCAATGCTGTTTTAAAATCACCAGTTCGCCAGTAAAGTACGCCTAATGCATAATATAGATCGGCAGTTTCCGAAGAGGATTTCATCTTCCCGGCAATGGTTAATGCGTCATCTGCATAAGGCATTACCTTTTCCGGAGCATTTATAGCATATACCATTATCAAATCAGTATACAATTGCAATTTTTTAGTATTATCGACGGCTACCGAAATCTGGTGCAGCAGGCTGTCCGTCTTCCTTTCATCTGCCGTTTGCTGACCATACAACCGCGGGTGCACCATGAACAATAGCGGCAGGAGCCAGACTATAACGGCAATTCGCAATCGGTGATTTGTGTATGAAGGCATGTAGTGTTCCTGTTGTTCTGGCAAATAATCCGGGAATAAACCATCCACCATTTTTTACATTCGTACGATGAAGTTAATAATGTTTGGATGGAGATTGTAATCTCGTTGAGGCCAGGACGGCGGGAATTTTGTTCGAATGCCGGAAAATTATTTACATTCTTCAGCAAATTTTTGTTTAACCCGAGATCATAATATTTACCTTGCAATAACTTCGATTACCTGTAATAATGTTCTGATAGGGTTGGATTTTAAGCGGCCTGAATCGAAGTGTTTTCCCGATTTTAAAACCGCGTCAGGAGAAGGTTATATGCTGTTGGCGAAAACACCAACATTTGATGAGATTTACTCATTCTAAAAACCAAAAAACAGATTACTCAGGGTGATCAGCGCCGCCATGGAAATTCCGCTTATCAGAATCCCGATGATTATGCCCTCCGTGGTAAATCCTTTTCCTTTATAATTTAAAGGTTACTATTCGATCTTATCAAAACTGATCAGACAAAAAATCAACCCAATGACAGATACAAATGGGATAAATGAAAGTATAAATCCCGGTATGGTAAACCGATAAAATACAGGATCAGTATCGGAAGCATATCGAATAACCAATTCATTTTCCGATTCTACCGCTTCGAACCAGGAATGATCAACAGGCGTAATTACCGGCGAGGCATCGGGCTGCATTTTTACCGCAGGCATCTCCGGAAAATTCAGTTCAACGCGTGCATTCTCATATACATAAAAACCGGAAGGGGATTTTTCTTCTAAAAGCCTGAAATTTTCATCCGGGCCCTCAGCAGGTCTTCTCACACCATATACGGCAGGAGCACTTGAATACGCAGTTTCAAGAACCGTTGAACAACCCGTAAAAATCAAACAGATTAAAATGATTGAATAAATAATGTGCACTCCTTTCTAACACGGTAATTTCCGGCAAATTGATCAACCCTTATTCCGGTGTTGCTGATTAACCTGAATGTTCCGGTTGATTCAAATCAACTGCAGCCGTTTAGTCAGTTTTATAAAATTTATAACTGTACTTTGTCACCCGAGCATTTAGCTTCCTGTCTTCTATGAGCATACCGTCCTGAGAAAATAACTGTACGGTCAACAGTTTTTTAACTGTTTTATCCCCTGAAGGTTCATATTGATATATCTGCATTGTGTTTGTGCCATCGGTATTAAAAATATTAGTGGTATCCATTTTTATAGTTGTGTAATCCCGAACGACCGGGTCATGAAATGGCAATCCGTAATCTTCCTCTGCATACAGAATCACCGAATCCTTACCGCCGTTCGTATATTGAATTGTTGCATTACGCACACCATTTTCGCCAATGATATATTTTTCCTGTAACATGGGAACATTGTCGGCATTATAACTGACGTATTCCAGCACCTCTCCTTTTGCATTATAACGCGTGATATTTTTTACGGTATTATCTGCCTTTCCGTTGATATAAAAGATCGTTGTCATTTCCTGCAAATAAGGAAATACCGAATCATTGAACTGATAAATATTCTTTTGTATAGGGATATCCGGATAATAAAATCTTGCATCCTCTGTCATGCGGTTCTTTGCGTCGAATTGCAGGATGTTCACTGTTCCTTGCGGGTAAATGGATCCCGTGATGGTCTGTTTAATTAAATTTCCGAGCGTATCATATTCTGTAATTCTCTCCTCCAGCGGGTTTAAAGAATCGCCCCATGCAAACACCCTTGCCGTTTCTTCACGAAGATGCATATTCCTGATACTATCACATGGTACGGCTGAAAAATTGAATAGGGCGGTCCGCTGCGCCGAAAGCCCGGAGAAAATGGAAAATAAAATCGCAGTGAAAATGAATTTCATATCACGAGGATGCTTCTAGGGTTTGTTTTTCACAATGCTCGTTACCCATCCTCAAAAATAAGATAACACCGGTAGGAAAGTTACTCTCTGATCACCAGTACCAAATCCCTGCACCCGGATCCAGTTTCAGTTTTTCATGCGTTGATTGCATCAGGGCATCGGCTTTTTCCTGGGTGAAATGGATATGGTGTTCATCCGCATAATCAGACGGGCTATAGGTGAGTCCGTCCCAGCGCGGATTTTCACCATCCGCCCAATAATAATCCAGCCAGTTCACAACCGGATAGGTTGGCAGCATTCCGTTCACATAATCAGCCACAAGATTTTTAGCGC
>CAYTFT010000309.1:0-3653 GCA_964437155.1 uncultured Chitinophagales bacterium
TACAGCACCTTGCAGGGGTAAATCAAAGTAAAGTTATCGTTGTGATCAACAAAGATGCTGAAGCGCCCTTTTTCAAAGCCGCTGATTACGGAATAGTCGGGGATGCCTTTGAGGTTGTGCCGAAATTGACGGAAGCTGTAAAAAAGCTCCGATCGGAGGGATAATTTATCCTTACATTAATTTAGGGGAATGTGGAGGGAGATTCACGGAACTTATTAACTTAGTAACATTATACGCAAGGTAAATGGAGAAAATTGAACTGGAAATAGCAGGATTATCGCATACGGTTACTCAATCACAAAGCTATGCGGTATTACTGAGTGAGGTAAATGGATTGCGGAAATTACCCATCGTGATCGGTGCGTTTGAAGCCCAGGCCATAGCCGTGGCAATAGAAAAGGTTGTGATCAACAGACCCTTATCACATGATCTTATCAAAAATATTTTTACCGTATTTAATATCAATCTTAAAGAAGTGCTGATCGATAATTTACAGGACGGCATTTTTTATTCAAAGCTGGTCTGCGAAAAAGATGGTCAGGAGGTTGAAGTGGATTCACGCACAAGCGATGCTCTCGCACTGGCTGTACGTTTTAATTGCCCGATATTTACCTATGAGTTTATTCTGGAGACAGCCGGCGCAATTATTAATGAACCTGAACCAAAAGAAGGTGATGAGAATGAGGAGGAGGAAGAAGGAGAGGAGGATACACTTGCAGAGTCACTGGAAGCTCCTGTATCTGCCGGCACTGACCTCTCCAAATTATCGCTCAGAGACCTTAACGATAAGTTGAACGATCTGCTCGACAAAGAAGATTATGAAGGCGCAGCAAGAATTCGGGATGAGATTGAAAAACGTAAATCAAGTTAATTTCGGATTTTACTGCATATTAACAATTACTGAACCTGCACTTGCAACTCGCATTATTGATCGGATTGGGCGGATTTCTCGGAACAATCGCCCGTTATTATACAGGGCATCTTATCTATAAATTTGTCCAGGTACAGTTTCCCCTTGCAACCCTTATCGTCAATCTTTCAGGGTGTTTTATTATCGGCATTATTTACGGCTGGTTCGAAAAGCAACATGTTGTGTCCAGTGACTGGAAACTGATCCTTACCGCGGGATTTTGCGGAGGTTTTACAACTTTTTCTGCCTTTACTTCTGAAAATATTCAGTTGTTACGCGACGGGCAGATAGGACCCGCGATCCTGTATATAGTTATAAGTGTGGTAGCCGGGCTTCTTCTTTCCTATGGCGGGATGCAACTGATACGCGCCGTTGCCTGAAGGTTTCTGTTCTATACCGGTGAAATACACCTTAGACGGTACTTTTCTTTATATTCGTGCGGACAAAATTTCGGGCATGGAAAATTTACTTCGTGGTGCTTTAGGGATGGCAGTGCTGATCGCAATATGTTATTTATTGAGTAATAACAGAAAGGCTATCGACTGGAAATTTGTCGGGATCGGATTATTTGCACAATTCATGTTTGCCGCAGGGGTGCTCGACCTGCGCTTTAGCGGTGTTTCCATTTTCTGGCCCGTATTACTTACCATAATTGTTGTATACATGGGTTTAAAAGCCCGGTCGAAAGAAACCTCCGTGAAAAAATGGGGTGTACTTATCGGTATTTTTATTTTATGCTTTCTGGTTATAACCAATACGCTTCCGCAAAGCTCATTTAAAATAGCCCTGGAGGGAGTTTCGAAATCATTTGTGGATATGATCAACCTGAGCCATAAGGGAACTGAGTTCCTTTTTGGAAATCTCGCGGATCAGAATCAGGCATGGGGATTTGTTTTTGCGATCCAGGTTTTACCAAATATTATTTTTTTTGCAGCTATTTCTGCCTTGTTATATTATCTCGGCGTACTGCAAAAGATCGTTTATGTATTTGCATATTTATTACGCAAACTGAATATCAGCGGTCCCGAAAGTTTATCTACTTCAGCAAATATTTTTCTCGGACAAACAGAGGCGCCGCTCATGATCAAGCCGTACCTGGAAAAAATGAACCGCTCAGAAGTATTATGTATTATGGTCGGCGGAATGGCTAACACAGCCGGAAGTGTGCTCGCAGCGTATGTAACCATGCTTGGCGGAACCGATGTGAACCAGCAGGAATATTTCGCGCTGCATATGCTGAGTCAAAGTATTATGAGTGCGCCTGCTGCGATCGTCATTTCCAAAATATTATTTCCGCAAACAACAAAAGACCTGAGCAGTGAATTAAAAATAACGGATGAAAAATTGGGAGATAATGTTCTTGATGCAATTTCTCTCGGAACAACGGATGGCCTAAAACTCGCGGTTAACGTCGGCGCCATGCTCGTTGCATTTACTGCACTTATCTGGGTTGCAAATGGAATACTCGGATGGGTAGGAGATATTACAACACTGAATGCAATTATTCAGGCAAACACGAATTATGATGTGCTATCGATTCAGATGCTGCTCGGATATGCATTTTCTCCTCTGGCCTGGCTCATCGGCGTACCGCAGCAGGATATGCTTGCTGTCGGGCAGTTACTCGGAGAAAAAACTATCATTAATGAATTCAATGCCTATATTTCATTTGCCAATATGAAAGCGAATCATGTGATTCAGGATCCTAAATCCACACTGATCATCACGTATGCGTTGAGCGGGTTTGCGAACTTTGCATCTATTGGAATTCAGATAGGCGGGATCAGTCAGCTTGCGCCAAACCAAAGAAAAAACCTTACGGAACTGGGTATTAAAGCACTGATCGGCGGAACCATCGCGACATTATTATGTGCCACTATGGTGGGCATGTTCTTTAATTAAATAAATATTGTATGCAGGAATTTTATCAATGGCTGATCTTTGAATCATTTATCATTCTGCTTTGTGTTGTTTTATACTTATTTGCTGCGGGGATCATTAAAACACAACGAACGGAAAGAGAGAGTTTTCAGGAATGGAGAAAAACAACCGGCGGAGTCGTGCGGTTCATGTGCATTCTGGTTATTATCGTTTCAATAAGTATTATTATTTACAAATATGCACAGGTTACTGCTACTTTACAGGAACCACCTTCACTTAATACGGATTAATCTGTTTGAATATTTTTTTGGTATAAGGATGATGTAAATAAAATAAATATAATAAAGCAGCCTCCTTCATTCTTCCTTTGGATGTAGCATGAATTCCACCCTTGCCTGCATCATAACAGTCCCACGTGTACCCTTTGCTGTTCCCTTTTGATCCGTTTGTCCAGAGTAACGGACCCCAGTCAATAAATGGAAGTGTATCATATCCAAATCCCTTTTCACCGCTGATTTGATTTTCAATAAGCCATTTTACCGTCCATGCGTTGTAATATGCAGTTGGCTCTTTTAATTCCTGAGGGCCTTCACCCGGGCCGCCGATGTATCCTGCATACGGGCGGTCACTTATAAATACGAGCTGCAGGTTTGGGTAAATATTTTTAAGATGAAGCAGCAATAACCGGTATTTTTCAATTTGCAGATAACATTGTTCAGGGAATTCCTTTGTATAGGTTAAAATATCGCCTGAACTGATCCATACTATTTGTATTTGTGCCCGGGTAACTTTCTCAGCAGCAATAATACTATCCACATTTTTCCAGTAAACATTATCCGGATCTGCCATTGCATTAATATCC
>CAYTFT010000310.1:0-3569 GCA_964437155.1 uncultured Chitinophagales bacterium
TTTTCGGAATAATTCCTTTCGGAATTTCACGGTTTGCCGTGCGTTTATTTAGTTTATCAATATCACTGTCGATATACCGGTTAAAAGCCATTGCCGCACTGCGTGCAAATACCATACATGCCAGCACCAATACCAGATCGGTCCAGATAAATTCTGCCCCCGGCTGAATGATGCCCAGTGAAAATCCGATAAGCGCAAAGGGTAAAGCAAAAATGGTATGGCTGAACGTAATGAGAGAAAGGTAATTCTTCATGTGCACCACAAAGTTACAAAATGCCTTTTTTCTTTTTCCTGTTATGGATCCAGGCATCGAGTTCTGCGGAGGTCATGGCGTTGAAAGTATTCTCACGCTTCAATCCGCCCTTGCGGGCAGAGATCACTCCCCAGCGGATATCACCTATGCCGCCGGTGCTGTGTGCATCGGGATTAATACTGATCATCACGCCCTTTTGCTGCGCATACGGGATCCACGTATGATCAATATCCAGTCGATAGGGATTTGCATTGATCTCGATCACCACATCATTGGAGGCACAGGCCTCAATTATTTTTTTATGATCAACCGGATACCCGGGACGGCTCAGCAATAAACGCCCTGTAACATGCCCCAGGATCGTTGTGTACGGATTTTCAATCGCCTTCAGTAAACGATGCGTTGCCTTTTGTTCATCCATTTTCAGATTCTGATGGATGCTTGCAATTACGAAGTCAAATGATTTCAAAACGGAATCCGCATAATCCATTGCACCATCATTCAGAATATCACATTCAATACTTTTATAAATCTTAAACGGAACTGCCAGGTCCGCATTCAGTTTATCTACTTCCTTATGTTGTTCCTTAATTGCCTGTTCTGTCAACCCGCCGGCATACACGGCAGTTTTTGAATGATCGGAAATTACAAAATAGGAATATCCCGCACTGATGCATGCGTCTGCCATTTCAGATATGGTATTTTTCCCGTCGCTCCACGTACTGTGATTATGCACCACACCCCGGATATCGGCATCGGTAATCAGGTCATGAAAACCGCTGTGATCCTGCATCAGTTCCGGTTCCCGTAAAGACGGAGCAATAAACGAAAGGCCGGCTGCAGTATAAATTTCTGTTTCATGCGCAAATGCTGTTCTATTGCCGATTTTTGCGATTACCGACTGCACATGTTCTTCTGAACCTGTACCCACAAACAATGTATAATAATAAAGTGCATCCGGAACTATGGTGATGGTGAATTTTAATCCGTTAGGTGTTTTACCGGAAATCTTTTGTTCCGTAATTAATTCGGGAATAAAAAAAGCAAATGCAGAAATATGTTTTTCGATGGGATATGCATCACTGCAAAGTATGCCAAGTTCTTCTATTGTATTGCATTGCCTTCTTATCGCTCCGGTGAGATCGATCTTATCCCCTTTCAATGTCGTGCGCATAATTTCAATGATCTCATTGGCTTCATCAGCCACCGCAGCATAATGGAATTTCCCGAGATTCGTTTGATAATATTCGATCGCATCAATTACGCTTTGTTGTGTTTTGTCACCAAACCCTTTCAGTTTTGCAAGGCGGTTCTCGTAGCATGCGTATAATAATTCGCCAACCGACTCGATGCCGAGTGTATTCCAGATTGCACTCACTTTTTTCCCGCCGAGTCCTTTTATGCGGAGCATCTCCAGTAATCCGGGAGGTGTGATCTGTATTAATTCTTCCATTGCTGCAATCGTGCCGGTATCGCGTAATTCAATGATCTTTGCGACAATCGATTTGCCAATTCCCGGCTGTTTATCCAATGCCTCCGGCGACATCTGCAACACACTTTCCGACAATCTCCCGATCTGAAAAGCTGCGTTCACATAGCTTTTTGCTTTGAAATCATTTTCTCCGTGTAATTCCATCAGGCCGCCCATTGTTTTAAAAATGCCGGAAACTTCTTTATTGGATAACATATGCCTTTGTTTGCAGTAAAATTAACCTCCTGCAATAAATTAATCTTCTAAAAATTTGGAAATCTGCAGCCCTCAGAATTATTTTTGCAACATTGTTTAACAATATTGTTAAATCATGAAGAAAACGGCTGCCGTCGTGCCCGATACCAAAACAGAGGAGAAGATCCTGGAAGCCGCCCGCAGGATATTCACGCGCAGCGGATTTGCCGCCGCCCGCATGGAGGATATTGCCGCCGAAGCCGGCATGAACAGAGCGCTGCTGCACTACTATTTCAGGAGCAAGGAGAAGATGTTCGATATGATTTTCGAGGAAAACATGAAAAATTTCTATGGAAATTTCCTGAGCATTCTTTCGGGCAAAGAAGATATTGAAGCAAAGATCCGTCTGCTTATCAGTGCCGAAATAGATATGTTGCTCGCCAATCAGCACCTCCCGCTCTTTATGGTGAATGAAATTGCCCGGGACCCGGAATTATTATTGCAAAAGATCCGGAATTTTCCCGTGCAGCAGTTTTTCGGTGAATTCATCAAACAATTCGAGGCAGAAATAAAAAAAGGCAAGATCAAAAAAGCAGATCCGATGCAGATACTCATGCATATTATGTCACTATGTATATTCCCGTTTATGGGACGGCCGATGCTGATGGCAGTATCCGGTATGGATCAAAAACAATTTGAAGCATTAATGCAACAACGCAAAACACTGGTTGCCGATCTCATTATCGCCTCCATTAAAAAATAAACGCTATGAAAAAAGCAGTTTTTTTATCCGCACTCCTTTTCCTTCAACTGCACTATGGGTTCGGACAATCCACAGAAACCATCACACTGGAAAAATGTTTCAGGCTTGCAGAGGAAAATTTTCCGCTCACAGCACAAAAAAATATCCTGCAGTCTGTTACTGATGAACAGCTCAGAAGAATAAATGCGTACTGGCAGCCACAGGCTTATTTCAATGCGCAGGCTACCTATCAGAGCGATGTTACGCATGTTCCCATCAGTTTTCCGGGCATAGAAATTCCCATTCCAAGTAAAGATCAGTATAAGGCCACGCTGGATGTATCACAATTGTTGTATGATGGCGGCACATCAAAACAGCAACGTAGTTTACTTGCAGCAGGAACGGCAGTGGAAACGCAAAAAGTAGATGTGGAGATATATAAATTACATGACAAAATCAGCCAGTTGTATTTTTCCATATTGCTTGCAGATAAAAACATTGAACTCGTAAAAAATCTCCGGAGTGACCTGCTCAGTCAAAAGAAAAAGCTTGTTGCAGGGAAAGAATTCGGCACTGCTTCCACCTTTCAACTCAATATGATAGAAGCGGAAATTTTGAAATCAGATCAGAAACGCATTGAAGTTGAATCAGCCCGCGCATCGGCGGTAAACATGTTATCTGTTTTAACAGGATCGGAATTTTCACCGGCGTCGGAATTTACGGTCCCTGAAATCAAAGGCGATCTGAATGACACATTGAATGAACGACCCGAGTTACAACTTATCACTTTGCAGCAGAATGGTAAGCGCAAGCGCGGCAAAAAGGATGTACACCATGATATTTCTGAATTGTTTCAGAAACATAAGAAGGAGCGATTTTTTCTTGTGTATCAGCTCATTGGGGCCGTG
>CAYTFT010000311.1:0-3557 GCA_964437155.1 uncultured Chitinophagales bacterium
ATATTACATTTTTTATAACGGAAAATCTGATACACTTGGACTTGGTTTGGTTTATTCATTGGTTGATATGGCTGAAAATGGTGGACTTGGAGATGTCATCCTTAAAAATCAATATATATATTATGACACTCTTACAGAAAAGCTTCAGGCTGTTAAGCATGGAAACGGGAGAGATTGGTGGATAGTGGCGCACCGTCATTATAATTCAGAAAGAGACACTGCATTATGTTTTATCCGATGGTTGGTTACCTCTGATTCAATAATTGGTCCTAATTTCCAATATTTTGATCCAGAGAAAGCGACATCATACTTTGGTGAAACTGGACAAATGAAATTTTCCTTAAACGGGAACCGACTTGCTTTTACCAGTGGAAATGAATTTGACCTGTTTGATTTCAATAGATGTACAGGAGAGTTATTTAATAGAATGATGATTCCTGATCTTATGCATGGGAATTACGGTTGCGAATTTTCTCCTGATGGAAGGAGATTATATACAACTTCTGAGGCAGAGTTTGAATCATTATACCAATACTGTCTGGATTGCCCAGAACCGATTATTGATACAGAGGTTGAAATATTTCAAGGCTTAATAGATACCTGTCGCCTGTCTCAGATTCAATTAGCAAGTAACGAAAAAATTTATATTGTATTTACTAACCTTGATTATAAAGATCCGATTTTTGAAGCATGGAATGAATCAATATCTGTAATTAACAACCCCAACCTTGAAGGTCTATTATGTGATTTTGACACTTTAACAATTCCCTTATTAAATGCACGGTCAACCATGTCCCTCCCCAACATGCCCAACTACTCCCTCGGTCCGCTCGTTGGCAGCGAGTGTGATACGTTACTGGCAATTTCGACACCAACCCGACCAACAGGAATAAACATTTACCCCAACCCCGCATCTGATCAGATATTCTTTTCCGGCAACGCTGCGTATTCGGGTGCGCGTGTAGTTTTGCATCTGTATAATTTATTAGGAGAAGAAGTTTTTAACGTGAAAAATATTTCTTTCAACGCAGCTATTCAACTTCCGGAATTAAATAATGGGTTATATGAGGTGGTGTTGCAGTATGAGAACAGGGTTTTCTTTGCAGATAAGATTGTGATTCAAAAATAAATTCTAAGACCAAACAACAGGTAGAATGGCTTAAAAAAACCTGAAGGAGTGGATTGCGACGGTAGAAAACAAATTTTATATTTAGCCAAATCCATAACACCCGCTTGCTGATTATGAATATCATTCCCGGCAATCCGCACATCCCATTTAAAGAATGTGCGGATGATCCGGAATACCTGATCAAAATTTAATTCCAAAACCTGCCCTATACGAAACCGTATTTACCGCTGCGAAATTATATTCTACTCCCAGCCGAACAAAATATATTTCCGCAGCAACACCTATCGCACCCTGTGCACCAAAAATATTTTCATTATGCAGAACAACAGCTTCTGTTTTTTCATGCGCATGTGCAAGTGAGGACGAAACGAGTGCATAAGGTGATACGGAAACCCGTTCAGTAATTACAGAAATTTTTTTACCTGCCAGCAGGTCAATTCCGCAGACCGTTAAACCGAGATCATCCGGGCCATATAAAGAATTGAACCCTAAGCGGGCTGACAGATCCCAACCGTGCAAAGAATCCTGCAAAAGATTATACTGGATCTGCCCGCCGATAAGTCCGTAATTCGCTCCCGGTCGTGCCGTCCAATAAATACCGGCGTCCATTTTATCGGTGAGTCCCGCGCGTAGAGTCAAACCCGGAAAGGGCAAAACATCACCGCCGATCAGATAATGGGCAGTGTCCGGATGCACGAATGTATTGTTCCAGGCATCTGCAGTTTCATCGATACCGGAGTTCCACTGGAGAACGGATAATTCGAAATGGCCCCGGCCCATGGTTGCGGCGCCGGTGACCGGACGAAAATAAATAACCCCGCCGGCTTCCTGCGTGAACCGGTGCCAGTCATCCTGCGTAAGTGACGGGTCGATCTGAAAGGAACATTCCTCCCATTTTGGATTAACATGCAAGTGCACGTCCTGTGCTGTTCCTGTTTTCGAAATGCCACCGATCAGCGCGATGGCAACATACAATCTGATGATTTTCATTTTTTTCTGTTTGTTTGATGTTATAAAAGGCAGGGCAAAGAAACATCGTCCGGGAAGCCGAATCGCCCCGCCTTGTAAGCTGGCACCTCTTTGCAAGGCAGGTACAGCAATGCATGCAGCCGTTTTGACAATTTTTAACTTTTGGAGCCGACAGAAAACTTACTCCACTTCTTCAAGAACAACATGAATTGTATGCAGATACGCAGAAGGTGAAACCCCGTGCGCTTTTCTGAAATTCCGGTTGAAGGAAGTTTTTGAATTGAATCCGCATTGATAGGCAAGGGCAAGCAATGTAAAATGCCGGTTCTGCGGATCCTTTACAATTTTTATAAATTCCTCCACTCTTTGCGAATTGATATAATCGTAAAAATTCTTGTGCAGAGCCGCATTGATCACCTGCGATAAATAATTAGGATGAATGTCCAGCTTTTGAGCGACCTCACCGAGCGTGATCTCGGGTTGGGTAAACAATTTTTCACGCAGCATCAGCTCCTCAAGCCGCATATGGATCGCTTTGATATCCTGTATGTTTATCCCTGATTTCCGGTATTTAACTGCCTGCATATTCAATCCGGTTGCAGGATCATCCGGGTGATCAATCTTCAGCAATTCTTTATTCCCATCTTCTGCATTTCGCAAACCGGCTGAAGCAGCATCATCAATTAGTGTATTCTCCTGCTGCGGAAAACGTTCACCTGATTCCGGGAAATTCCCCGGCTGATGGGAAAATGCAAATACCGGTGTCTGCCGGATCCCGTAAATCCCCATAAATAAAACATAGATCACAACGGCTAAAAAGGTTAATGAATCAGTGCCGAATATTACAGCGAGCCAGATGATGCCAATACCATAGGTGAGATATTGCAGCCAGGTGAGATTTATCTTTTCAATGTCGGAGAAATTATCTCTGATCTTTTTCTGATGCTTTGCAAGGAGCAATACTGTCAGCAAAACATAAACGATCCCCGAAAGAATAATTGCGAAATACCGTATTCGTAAAAAAATATTATATCCTTCACCGTTATGATCAATAATATAATATTTTTCAGGGCCCGTGAGCAGATAGAATTTAATCATATACAAAAAACAGAGCAGGGCAGGCATAAAATGGAGGAGTCGTCCGGTGATTTTTTCTGGTATTCGTCCTACTAATGCGGCTGCATACAAATACAAAAAGGGCCCGTGCAAAAGCGGTAACGGGAAATCAAATCCGATGAATGCCGGATATTTTCTTAAATAAACAGAATGGTCAAAATAAAAATAGATCTGATGCAGGGTGATGAACAGGATCCATAGCATTAAAATAGTATCTGCCGGACTTCTGTTTTTTTTTACCAGCAGGAGCACCGACAAAAAAAATGAAATGACAATGCCGGCAATATAGATCATGCCCGGTAAAGGTAAATAAAATCAAACCGAAATATTTTGTTGCAACGCG
>CAYTFT010000312.1:0-3555 GCA_964437155.1 uncultured Chitinophagales bacterium
GGCATTTACCACTCACCACTAATTCGTGAAATCCAGAACGCTAAAAAAAGATAAGGTCAATATCATCACACTCGGTTGCAGTAAAAACACCGTTGACAGTGAGGTATTATTATCCCAGCTTAACGCGAATGCGATCGATGCCCACCATCAGCGGGAGAAGGATGATTGTAATATCATTATTGTAAATACCTGCGGATTTATCGATAATGCAAAGCAGGAAAGTATCAATACGATTTTGAATTACGCAGAGGCGAAAACAAAAGGGGAGATCGATAAATTATATGTCACCGGATGCCTGAGTCATCGCTACAAGGATGCGTTGCAGACCGAGATCCCGGAGGTGGATGCATGGTTCGGCACAATGGAACTTCCGCAGATATTAAAGAAATTCAATGCCGATTATAAATATGAATTGTTAGGCGAACGCAGTATTTCCACACCATCGCATTATGCCTATCTGAAAATTTCGGAAGGATGTAACCGCACATGTTCTTTTTGCGCTATTCCGCTTATGCGCGGCGCACATATTTCGAGGCCTGTTGAAGAACTGGTAAAAGAGGTGAAGTACCTTGCCGGCATGGGGGTGAAAGAAATTATTCTGATCGCACAGGAATTAACGTACTACGGACTTGATCTGTATAAAAAAAGAGCATTATCCGAATTATTATATGCATTGAACAAAGTGGAAGGAATTGAATGGATAAGATTGCATTATGCTTATCCTTCAAAATTCCCGATGGATGTTATCGATGCAATTCGCGATTGCGAACATGTATGTAAATACCTTGATCTCCCTTTGCAACATGCCAGCAATAAAATATTATCTGCAATGAACAGGCAGATCACCATCGAAGAAACAAAAGAGCTCATTCACGCTATCCGGGAAAAGATCCCCGGCATTGCACTTCGCACCACCATGCTGGTAGGATTTCCGGGTGAAAAAGAAGAAGACATTGCCGAACTGGAAGATTTTATTACTGAAATGCAATTCGATCGGCTGGGCGTTTTTACCTATTCGCATGAAGAAGGTACCAGTGGATTTTTACTGGAAGATAGTGTTCCCGAGGAGGAGAAAAGAGACCGTGCGGCGCGCATCATGGAGGTGCAGGAAAAGATCTCCTTTGAAAAAAATCTGCAAAAGGTAGGTAAAACCTATAAGGTGCTGATTGACCGGGTGGAGAGCGGAAATTTTATCGGGCGGACAGAATTTGATTCTCCGGAGGTTGATAATGAGGTGCTTATTGATGCATCGAAATATTACCTTCGTGTGGGTGATTTCGCCAGCATTCTTATAACCGGAGCAGAGGAATTTGATCTTTTTGGCGAACCCGTGTGACCTATGCAAAAGTTTGAAACCCCATACGCAGAAACCGGCTTTTTCAGTAAGATCGTCATTGATTATCTGCAGAACGCAGAGCAACTCCGGCCATTCTTTCAATATCCGCCGGCAACAGATGCATTCTCAAAAGCAATTGCCGATAAATCCGCAGAAATAATTGACCGCAACAAACTGGTTGATACTGTTATTGCACAATACGGTGATCTGAAGGTCAATGATCTGGTTACCGGCAACATCCATGCACTGAAAAAGGATAAAACGTTTTGTGTTGTAACAGCACATCAATTGAATATTTTCACCGGACCTTTATATGTGGTGTATAAAACGCTTGCTGCTGTTTCCTTATGTGATCGCCTGCAGGCAGGTTATCCTGATTTTCAATTTGTTCCGGTGTTCTGGTTAGGCAGCGAGGATCATGATTTTACGGAAATAGGGCATTTTCATTTATTCGGTAAAACATATACCTGGACCGACGACCAGGGAGGTGCATGCGGGCGATTCGATCCGCGTTCCTTACAATCCATTATTGAAGAGCTGAAACCGGTTTTGGGTGAAAGTGAGAATGCAAAATATCTTATTTCTTTATTTGAGGATGCCTATCTGTATTCTGATAGTTTGTCGGAAGCAACGCGTAAAATTCTGAATGCCTTGTTCGGCAGATTCGGCCTGGTGGTTGTGGATGGTGATGATGCCACATTCAAATCACTATGCAGTGATATTATTGAAGATGAATTGAAAAATAGATCTGCAGAAAAAATTGTTCAGCAGACTATTTCTGCATTTCCTTATGAAGCACAGGCCAAACCGCGTGAAATAAATTTGTTCTGGCTGCAGGATAATTTCCGCGAGCGTATTACATGGGATGCAACCACGCAGAAATATCATATACACAATTCAGATATTGTTTTGAGCTATGCAGAAATGTTATATGCGCTGAAGGAAAATATTACCGCCTTCAGTCCGAATGTGATACTTCGCCCGCTCTTCCAGCAGAAAGTGCTTCCTTCGGTTGCATACATTGGTGGCGGAGGAGAGGTAGCTTACTGGCTACAGTTACGCACGTTGTTCGAACATCATCAGGTTAATTTTCCGGTGGTGCTGTTAAGAAATTCTTTTCTTCTGATCGATACCGGTACACAGAAAAAAATGGATCGCCTGGGATTATCACCGGAAGAACTTTTTATGGATGTATCCGTGCTTATAAATAATTATGTTAAGAAGCATAGTGTTTCTTCGCTTGATCTCTCTGCCGAAAAACAGGCATTGGATACCATCATTTCAGGAATCGTTGAAAAAGCAATAGCGGTTGACAGGTCACTGGATAAAACAGTGATGGCTGAAAAACAGAATATCCTCAACGCTATTTTAAAGCTTGAAGCGAAATTGCTGAAAGCAGAAAAAAGTAAAATGGATGCAGAGTTACTGCAGTTTCATTCTATTAAAAATAAATTATTCCCGCTTGGCGGGCTGCAGGAACGCCATGAAAATTTTATGAGCTGGTATTTAACGGAGGGAGGTGCATTTTTTGATCGCATCCTTGCTGCATGTGACCAGCCCGAACATGCTTTTATTACACTCGCCGGATAAAGTAATTTTACGTTCGCTTCATTATTTAATTAACTCTCAATTTGCCCCTGATATCTGTATATCTGCTGAAATTATTTTGCAGAATTTGCCCTTTTTCAATTGTTGCCGGAAGGTAATAGCACAGCTCCCATTGCATTGATTTTATCCATCGGAAACCAAAACAGGCAGTGATTCTGATGGCTATTTCCTGTCACAATTCAACCGTAATGTTCATATGTCCCGCAGGGTGTTTTATGAAATTTGCAGGGACTGCAAAAATCCCATATGCATTTAAAAAATATACCGGTCAGGTATCAGGGGCTTGAATATCTTCATATGCCGGTGGCGTTGGTTGACCGGTCGTTTCATCTCCTGCATTATAATGCTGCATTTGCGAAGTTGCTGCAGTCCGCCGATACTGTATTTCCGGCGAAGGACCTGGAAGAGGTTTTTATCGATTTTAAATCCCGGTATTATGCAGCGCAGCAAATTGAACCCGAAGGTCCTGAAATGGAAATGTTCGGGCTCATACATATGGGTTCACAAAGAATTTATGATCTGCGTTTGTCACGGATCGATGCGCATCTGGATCATCTCGATGGGTTTACAGTTGCATGTATTGATGTTACTGCCCGTGCGAACGAACTTCA
>CAYTFT010000313.1:0-3554 GCA_964437155.1 uncultured Chitinophagales bacterium
TCGTGATTGGATTTTCTTTAGGGTTTAAATTATCTATATTGAATGCCTGCCCGAATACGCAGGGGGCGGGGTGAATCGTTTTTCGTTCAAATGTATGGTAGTTAAACAAATTCTTGCATAGATAAAGTTCAGGACGGGTAATTTTTTCAGGTCATCTTTTCATCATACCGCCCAATGCCCGAGCTGCTTTTGCGCCGCCACCCATTTTATTCATCATCTTCATCATTTTGCGCATTTCCTCGAACTGTTTCATGAACTGATTTACATCCTGAATTGTAGACCCGCTGCCGGCTGCGATGCGTTGTCTCCGCGTGCCGGTCATAATATCCGGGTTATTGCGTTCTTCAGGCGTCATACTCAGGATCATTGCCTCCAGTTTCCCGAATTGTTTTTCGTCGATATCCAGGTCCTTGATCTGTTTACCAACACCCGGTATCATCCCCAGCAGATCTTTCATGTTCCCCATTTTTTTGATCTGCTTCAATTGCTGGAGAAAATCCTCGAAATCGAACTGGTTTTTTCTGATCTTCCGTTGTAATTCCGCTGCTTTCTTTTCATCGTATTGTTCCTGCGCTTTTTCAACGAAGGATACAATATCTCCCATGCCGAGGATACGCTGCGCCATCCTGTCGGGATAAAAAATATCCAGCGTATCCATTTTTTCGCCGCGGCTGACGAATTTGATCGGCTTCTGAACAATGTATTTAATGGATAATGCTGCACCACCTCTTGTATCACCGTCGAGTTTAGTGAGTACAACTCCATCAAAATCAAGTCGGTCGTTAAATGCTTTTGCCGTGTTCACCGCATCCTGCCCGGTCATGGAATCGACCACAAACAATGTTTCCGACGGATCTACTGCAGCTTTGATCCTTGCGATCTCGTCCATCATTTCTTCGTCAACCGCCAAGCGGCCGGCGGTATCAATAATCACGACATTATGATTATTTACTTTCGCATAATTGATCGCCTTCTTCGCAATATCTACAGCATTTTTATTTTCGACATCGGCATATACATGCACACCGATCTGTTCACCTAAAACCTGTAACTGATTTATGGCGGCAGGACGGTAGATATCGCATGCTGCGAGCATCGGATTTCTGCCAAGTTTTGATTTAATATGATTGGCAAGCTTTGCACTGAAAGTAGTTTTTCCTGATCCCTGTAAACCTGCAATTAAAATAACAGCCGGTGATCCTTTAATATTAATATCCGTTTTTTCTCCACCCATGAGAGCGGCAAGTTCATCCTGCACGATCTTTACCATGAGCTGACCCGGCGAAACAGAAGTGAGCACCTGTTGCCCGAGCGCTTTTTCCTTTACGGTATCGGTAAATTCTTTGGCGATCTTATAATTCACATCCGCTTCCACCAGCGCACGGCGAATTTCCTTCACCGTTGTGGCAATATTGATCTCAGAGATCTTGCCCTGACCCTTGAGACTTTTGAAGGCACCTTCTAACCGTTCGGATAAATTTTCAAACATAGAATATTATAATTTGCTGATTTGATGATATGCTAATGTGCTGATGTGTCTGCCGCGGCGGATGTTGATGAATTTAATGCGTGATTTTAATATCTGTAATAATACCTGTAATCTAAATCCTGAATTGAATTTCATCAGTACATCAACCTGTCGGCACATTGATATATACATTAATAATACCGCAGACGGATAACGCCGGCGAGATATTTCGATAAACGGACTACCTGTTTGGTATATCCGAATTCGTTATCGTACCAGCAATATAAAACGATACTTTTCCCGTCTTTCGAAACAATGGTCGCAGGTGCGTCAACAATTACCGCATGGCTGTTACCGATGCAGTCGCTGCTCACGATCTCAAGGCTCATGCTGTAGTCTATCTGTTCTGCCAGTTGTCCGAAGGAGGCTGCTTCTTTCAGCACATTATTCACTTCATCAACCGTTACATTTTTGCCCAGCGTAAGGTTCATGATGGCGAGAGAAACGTCCGGTGTAGGCACGCGGATCGCATTACCCGTGAATTTTCCTGCAAGTTCGGGCAATACTTTTGCGACGGCACTTGCTGCACCAGTTTCGGTGATCACCATATTGATGGGTGCCGAGCGGCCGCGACGTGATTTTTTATGATAATTATCAAGGAGGTTCTGGTCGTTGGTATAACTATGCACTGTTTCGAGATGGCCGTGGTCGATACCAAATGCCTTGTCGATCACATATAAAACCGGCACTACCGCATTGGTTGTGCAGCTTGCTGCGGAAAATATTTTTTCTTTGGACGGATCAAAATTTTCGTGGTTGATCCCGTGCACAATATTCGGAATATCACCTTTTCCCGGAGCAGTAAGGAGCACCTGGCTCACGCCTTTTGCATCGAGATGTTTCGCGAGTTTTTCCCGTTCACGTGCGATACCGGTATTGTCGATCACCAGCGCATCTTCGATCCCGTAGGCTGTATAGTCGATACTTTCAGGCTTTTCGGCAGCGATCATGTGAACGGTATGTCCGTTGATGATGAGGGCTTTATTTTCGAGATCCTCCACAACGGTGCCCTGAAATTTTCCGTGGATGGAATCGCGGCGTAATAAACTTGCACGTTTGATGATATCTTCATCAGAATTGGAACGTGTAACGATGGCGCGGAGGCGGAGTTGTTCGCCTTTTCCTGCTTCATTGATGATGATGCGGGCGGCGATGCGTCCGATCCTTCCAAAGCCGTATAGAACAACATCTTTTGGTTTGAGGACGAGCTTATCTTTTCCGATAAAATCCCCAAGTTTATCGGCAACAAAAGCATCTGCATTTGCAAAGCGGGTTCCTTCATTGAGCCATTCGCTTCCGAGCCGGCCCATGTCGATCCTTGCAGGAGCAAGGTCGAGTTTTGAAAGCGCTTTTGCGAGTTCGAGGGTGATCTCGATGGTGAGGGGGCGGTTCAGGAAACGCTGCGCATATAAATGGTGGTTGAGAATTTCAGATGCACGGGCATCCACCAGCTGGCGGCGGAAAATGATCAGTTCTACGGATTTATCGTACCAGAGTTGTGTGGCGAGCGCCGATAATTCAACGGCAGCTTTCTCTTTCTGATTCCATTCCTTGAGTTTTAGTTCATAAGTGTTGCTCATCATTAAAAAGTATGTTTTTGATTGAATTTTTCGTGGCTGCAAAGGTAAGCAAACAGGGGCAGAGGAGCGAGGGATTTTGACAAATTGTAACAGGAATTCTGCCGGAAAATCCTGCAATTGCAAAGCTGATAAAATTTTCCTTCCACTCTTCCGTATCATCAGTTTTCCGTCCCCTTTTCGCAACCGTAAACAGTACTACCCTGCAACATTATTGAAACCCCGTAGGGGTGTCATTATTGTATCCCCGTCGGGTCTTCAATATTGCAGCCCCGTCGGGGCGAAATTATTGTAGCCATTCATAGCGATATTATTACAGCCCTGTAGGGGCGAAATTATTGTAGCCCCATTGTGGTGATATTATTGCAGCCCCGTCGGGGCGATATTATTGTAGCCCCTATCGTAGCAATATTATTGCAGCCCTGTAGGGGCTATTATACTGATCAGGC
>CAYTFT010000314.1:0-3550 GCA_964437155.1 uncultured Chitinophagales bacterium
TGAAGCGTCTGTTACAGGCACGGCCAATATTATTATGGCGGCAGTGCTTGCAGAAGGAAGGACCACAATTTATAATGCAGCCTGTGAACCCTATATCCAGCAGCTCTGCAATATGCTAATCGCAATGGGTGCGAAGATAGAAGGTGTAGGTTCCAATCTCTTATATATTGATGGCGTGAAAACGCTGGGAGGCTGCAACCACCGGATACTGCCGGATATGATCGAGATAGGCTCCTTTATTGGGTTAGCTGCCATGACGCAAAGTGAGATCACGATCAAAAATGTTCGTTTTGATATGCTCGGACTTATCCCGGAAGTATTTTCAAAACTCGGTATCAAAATGGAACTACGGGACGATGATCTCTTTATTCCAGCGCAGGAAATGTATGAGATACAGAATTTTCTTGACGGGTCGATTCTCACAATTTCAGATTCACCGTGGCCCGGATTTACGCCCGACCTTATCAGTATTGTTCTGGTGGTTGCCACGCAGGCGAAAGGCAGCGTGCTTATTCACCAGAAAATGTTCGAAAGCAGATTATTCTTCGTAGATAAACTGATCGAAATGGGTGCACAGATCATACTTTGTGACCCGCATCGTGCAACGGTTATCGGACTTGAACGGAAATTCAAACTCCGCGGCCTGGAAATGAGTTCGCCGGATATACGTGCCGGTGTTTCCCTTCTGATCGCCGCACTTTCTGCGGAAGGAAAAAGCACCATTCGCAATATCGAACAGATAGATCGCGGATATCAGCAAATTGACAAACGCCTGCAGGCATTAGGTGCACAGATCACCAGGATCTGATCGGGCATTATGTCAATTTGGCGCAGAAGCCCCGGTGGCAGCATTTTTGACCAGCGGGAGCCGAAAGGGTGTTATTTCCAAAACCTGCATCCATGTTCAATAAAAAGAAAAAAAATACAGATCCAGATATGACTGAAAATGAAATGCATACCGGTGGCAATACAGAGGAGACTGCAGAAAATAATTTGCCGGTAGAAGAACAGATGGTTGATGAATCCACCACATTTATCAAAGAGCTGGAAGAGCAAAAGGAAAAATATATCCGGTTACTCGCCGAGTTTGAAAATTTCAAACGCAGAACCGCGAAAGAAAGAATTGAATTTTTTAAAACTGCGGGTCAGGATGTGATAAAAGATCTATTACCTGCTATTGATGATGTTGAACGCGCCGAACAGGTAATTGCCGGTGCAAAAGATGTGGAAGCCGTTAAAGAAGGGCTGAAACTGATCAGCGAAAAAATTAAAAACATCCTCACACAAAAAGGATTAAAAGAAATTGAATGCCGCGGTCTTGCTTTCGATACCGACAGTATGGAAGCGATAACAGAAATTCCGGCGGGTGACGATATGCAGGGAAAGGTGGTGGAGGTTTTGGAAAAAGGATATACCTTAAATGAAAAGATCATTCGTTATGCGAAAGTGATCGTTGGAAAATAATTATAATTACGCGGGCGGAAAAAGATAAGCGACGGAATATTATTTAAAGATTTGTAAGCAGTTCAGTAAATGGCAAAAAGAGATTTTTACGAAATATTAGGAGTCAGTAAATCATCCACACCGGAGGAAATAAAAAAAGCCTACCGGAAAATGGCATTGCAATTTCACCCCGATAAAAATCCGGGAAATAAAGAGGCGGAAGAAAAATTCAAGGAAGCAGCGGAGGCTTATGAAGTATTAAGTGATGCACAAAAAAAAGCGCGTTATGACCAATTCGGACATGCGGGAGTGAGTGGTGCAAATGGCGGTGGTGCCGGCCATATGAACATGGACGATATCTTCAGTCAGTTCGGTGATATTTTCGGGGAATCTGTTTTCGGGGATTTTTTTGGCGGCGGTGGCGGAAGGCGCAACAGCGGACAAAGACAACGCGGCGTGCGCGGCAGCAATATCCGCATTAAAGTAAAACTCAATCTCAAAGAAATTGCCGATGGTGCGCGCAAAACCATCAAGGTAAAAAAATATGTAGTATGTGATACATGTCACGGCAGCGGCGCGAAAGATGCCTCCAGCGTGAGCACGTGTAAAACCTGCCAGGGACAAGGGTTTGTGCGTCGTGTGCAAAATACCATTCTCGGACAAATGGCCACAACACAAACATGCCCTACCTGTCACGGGTCCGGACAACAGGTTACGGCCAATTGTGTAAAATGCCATGGAGAGGGACGTGTATATTCCGAGGATACAATTAATATCGACATTCCTGCCGGAGTGCATGAAGGCATTGAATTATCCATGAACGGAAAAGGAAATGCAGGTGAAAAAGGCGGTCCTAACGGCGACTTATTAATTTCCATTGAAGAAATTAAAGAAGGCGATTTAAAACGCGAAGGCAATCATATTTTATACGAATTATATATCAGCTTTATTGACGCAGCCTTAGGCACCAAAGTGGAAGTACCTACCATTGACGGGAAAGTGCGTGTTACCATTCCCGAAGGCACACAGGGCGGACATATCATGCGGTTAAAAGGAAAAGGGCTTCCCTCCTTAAATAGTTACGGTAAAGGTGATCAGATCATCGAAGTACATGTATGGGTTCCGAAACATCTCAGTTCTGAAGAAAAGAAAATGCTGGAAAAATTAAAATCTTCAAAGAATTTCCAGCCTGACGCGAATCATAAAGAGAAAAGTTTTTTTGAGCGGGTGAAGGGGATGTTTGAGGGATGAGATGATGTGATAATGTGATGATGTGACAATGTGATAGCGGGGAAAATTATTCTGAAATGTCGACAAACGGCATTGCGGGATCGTCATCTTTCAATAAAGAAATCAGCACATCCATACTGAGCAGATTTTGTTCTGCGGTTCGAAGGTCTTTTACCATTATTTTATTTTCAGCCATTTCATTGGAGCCGATCACTGCGGTGTAGGGAATTTTCTTATCGTCTGCATATTTGAATTTCTTTCCGATCTTAACGGAGAGATCCGGATAAATTTCGCAACGTATACTTTCTCTGCGGAGTGCATCTGCATACAAGAGGCACCGGCTTTCACTTTCCGCATCCATCGGAATAAATAATACCTGTGTTCTGTTCAATGCCGCCTCCGGAAAAAGATTTAATTCTGCCAGCACATCATAAGTGCGGTCGAGACCGAAAGATATGCCCACGCCACTGATACCCGGAACACCAAATACGCCTGTAAGATTATCATATCTGCCGCCACCGAGTATACTTCCCATTTTCACATCATTGGAAATCACTTCATAAATAGTTCCTGTGTAATAGGTGAGTCCGCGCGCAAGCGTAAGATCAAATTCTATTTTTATACGGTCAGTTGCAATTCCCTCAAGCCGTGAAAATAATGCACGGATTTCCTCCACTCCTTTTTTACCTTTTTCTCCGGTAAATATTTTTTCGAGAAAAAGAATCTTCTCACCTGCAGTTCCCGAATATCCGACCACTTCTGTTATCTTATTTAATTGAGCAGATGTAAATCCATTTTCTGAAAGTTCATTTTTTACACCCTCCATTCCGATCTTATCCAGTTTATCGATGATGGTCGTTAGTAACATATTTTTTTC
>CAYTFT010000315.1:0-3550 GCA_964437155.1 uncultured Chitinophagales bacterium
CCACGCCGGCGCCCATGACCCCCACCTGCACGATGCGTCCTGCGATCGCTTGCGCAAAAGAATTAATGATTGGTTCTTCCGTCAGGACAAATACTTTATTATGTTTTTTTACGGAATCGCTTATCGCCTCCCAGTCATAAGGATATAAGGTACGCAGATCAAGTATCTCCACCTGGCCCGGATATTTTTTTGATGCATTCAACGCCCAGTGAACGCCCATTCCGTACGTAATGACGACAATACTTTCTCCGTTATCAATTGCTTCTTGTGCAGCATGCTGAAAAATTCTTGCCTTTCCTAACGGAATTATATAATCATCGGCGGGTTGAATACTTTTTGCTGCCTGCGTGCCGGGAACCTTGCTCCAGTATAATCCTTTATGCTCAAACAGCACAACGGGATTCGGATCGTAAAATGCTCCCTTGAATAATCCTTTCATATCTGCAGCATTACTCGGATACACGACTTTAATTCCTTTGATCGCCGTGATGGAAGATTCAATGGAGCCTGAATGATAAGGACCGCCCGAACCATACGCACCTATCGGAACACGAATGATCGTTTGCACATTCCATTTACCGTTCGTGAGATAATAGGATTTTGATAATTCAGAAACTAATTGATTTACGCCTGTCCAGATGTAATCGGCAAACTGAATTTCCACAACGGGTTTTGCGCCTGCTGCACTCATGCCCAATGTTGATCCAACCAGATATGCCTCCTGAATGGCGGTATTAAATACCCGATGATCTCCATGCTTCACCGCTAATGTTGCCGCTTCTCTGAAAACACCACCCAGCCTTCTTCCTACATCCTGTCCGTATAAAATTGCTTCCGGATGTTGTGTGAGAATTTCATCCATCGCAAATAATGCAGCATCCACCATCATCACCTGTTCTCCGCCTTCGGGCTGGCGCGTTCCCTGTTCTTCAGTAACAGGTGAAGGCGCAAATTCAAATAATTCTACCGTTGCAGGATCAGGGTCCTCGGCAGCGACAACCTTTTTAAAATCCTCTCTGATTTGTAAATCTGTTTGTTGCTCGAGTGCAACGATCTCCGATTCCTGCATGCCTGCTTCAATGAGCAGATTTCTCAGTTTTGGAAGCGGATCACGACTGCGATGCTCTGCAAGATCTTCTTCGGTACGATACATTTCCATGCGCACGCCGCTGGTATGATGTCCGAGTAACGGGACTTTTGCATGGATAAGAACGGGCCCTCTGTTTATGCGGACATATCCGATCGCATCGCGAACTGTGTTCCAGCAGGCGGTAAAATCACTGCCTTCAACACGCACCCTTCTGATACCTTTAAATCCTCCTGCATATTCATAGGCATCCATGGTGCGGGATTCATCTCCGGATACAGAAATTCCCCAGTCATTATCCTGCACCAGATAAATAACGGGTAATTGTTTCAATGCTGCGAACTGCAGGGCTTCGGCTACCTCCCCTTCGGTCATTGCACTATCGCCGATAGAGCATACCACCAGCGGATTTTCTGCTGCAGATGCAAGCAGGCCCTGCTTTTCCAGATATTGTAATCCCTGCGCAACACCGGTGGTTGGAATTGCCTGCATTCCTGTAGCAGAGGAAGAATGTATCATCTGTGGGTAATCACTTCCTTTATAACTCGGATGGCAATAATAATTTCTGCCGCCGGAAAACGGATCGTCTTTTTTTGCCATCTGCTGCAGCATAATATTATATGGCTTCCAGCCCATGGCCATTAAAAATGCATCATCACGGTAATATAAACTGGCCCAGTCTGTTTTTTTTAATTGCATGCCCATCGCGAGCTGAATGGCTTCGTGCCCGCGTGCATTGGCGTGCACATAAATACAGGTTTGTTTATTTTCATTGAATACCTCACTCATCACCTTGCTGGTGAACATAATGCGGTACGCTTCCACAAGAATCCTGATATCGATCTGTTCCAATGTATCCTGTTGTGCCATGTATTTAAGTATTGGTCGGGGCAATTGCGCTGCAAAACTACATCCTGAATGGCTTCCCGTCAAACTTCAGCAGGCGCAGTTATTTTATCCGGGTTTCAAACAATTTCTTTTCCTCGAGATAGCCCGAAAGAATATCACCGATGGCAACCGCTCCAACGCCGGCGGGTGTTCCGGTAAACAACAGGTCTCCCTGTTGCAGGGTGAAGTATTCCGAAATATAGTGTATGATCCGCGGAACGGAATACAACATATCAGATGCAATCCCGCGCTGCACCGTTGCGCCGTTTTTTTCAAGCCTGAAGGTCAGAGCTCCCGAAATATTTATTTCTGCAGCAGGGATCCATGTTCCAACGACAGCGGAATTATCAAAAGCTTTTGCAATTTCCCAGGGTAATCCTTTTTTCTTTTGTTCACTCTGTAAATCACGTGCAGTAAAATCTATTCCTGTTGTAACAGCATCAATATATTTCCAGGCAAATTCGGGTGCGATATGTTTTCCGTTTTTCCCGATGCGGAAAACCAGTTCGCATTCATAATGCATGTCATTTGAAAATCCGGGCAGATAAAAATCGTGTCCTTTTAAAACGGCTGTCGGGGGTTTCATAAAAACAACAGGTGCTTCGGGAATAGCATTATTCAGTTCCTTTGCATGTTCTGCATAATTGCGTCCGATACAGAATATTTTCATCGCGGGCAAAGTTACGAAACAGGGGGAGAACGCCGTGTAGCGACAATACAATTCCGCATTAAAATTGAATTATCTTTAGCGGACCAAGTCAGGGATATGAAAAAAACAACTTTGTTATGCATGCTGATGGTGATAACCGCAATCGCAGGATTTAGCCAGCGCAATGTAACCACCAATAAAAATATTAAGCCGGGTGCCAGCAATTTCGAACTCGTTGAGGGGCAGTATGCCACGGTGAATGGTATTAATATTTATTTTGAAACGTATGGTGCAGGAGAGCCCCTGCTAATGATCCATGGCAATGGCGGTTCGGTCCGGTCGTTTGATAACCAGGTGAAATTTTTTTCCAAAAAGTATAAGGTGATCGTTGCGGATTCGCGCGGGCAGGGACAATCAGGGGATAATTCCGACAGCCTCACTTATGAACTGATGGCGCAGGACTATAAACTCTTTCTTGATAAACTGGAGATCGACAGTGCATTGATCATCGGCCATAGTGATGGCGCGATCATCGGATTGATCATGGCGATGCAATATCCCGAAAAAGTAAAAAAGCTGGTTGCCTGCGGAGCAAACTTATGGCCCGATACCACTGCGGTGGATCCGGTTGCAATTGACTGGGTGGTCACGAATATTAAAAATGATATGGATTCTGTTAAGGCGGGGAAAAAACAATTTGCGGAGGATCTTAAACTGATGCATTTATTATTGCATCATCCGGGTATTGATCCGGAGGATCTGATGAAAATTCAGGTACCTGTACTGGTGATGGCAGGCGATCATGATCTGATCAAATTAGAACATACTTTATTTATTTATCAGCATATTCCTATGGCATATCTTGATATCGTTGCGAATTCTACACATTTTATTCCGCAGGAATCGCCGGTATTATTTAATAATGC
>CAYTFT010000316.1:0-3524 GCA_964437155.1 uncultured Chitinophagales bacterium
TATTTTTCCTGCGATTGCCATTGCAAACGAAATAAAGCGTCGATATCCGCATGCCGATATGTTATTTGTGGGAGCAGAAAATAAAATGGAAATGGAGAAAGTACCAAAGGCCGGATATCGCATTGAAGGGCTTTGGATAAGTGGTTTTCACCGCGGACTTGATCTGCGCAATCTGAGTTTTCCCTTTAAACTGATTGCGAGTTTTTTCAAGGCAGGTTCCATTGTCAAAAAATTCAGGCCGCATGTAGCTATTGGTACCGGCGGATTCGCAAGCGGTCCTGCATTAAATGCAGCTATACGGCATGGTGTTCCGGCTTTGATACAGGAACAAAATTCATATCCCGGGGTGACAAATAAAATATTATCCCGCAAGGCAAAAAAAGTTTGTGTTGCTTATGACGGAATGGACCAATATTTTCCGGCTGAAAAAATTGTAAAAACCGGAAATCCCGTCCGGCAGAATATCGTCCTTTGCAATGTAAAACCCGAAAAAGCGCGTAAAGATTTTGATCTCGATCCCGATAGTAAAGTTTTACTGATCGTCGGCGGTAGTCTCGGTTCAAGAACACTCAATAATTGTATGCGTGCCGGACTCGAGCAATTAAAAGATGCAAACATTATGGTGATCTGGCAAACAGGTGCCTTAATGTTTGAAGAATGTAAACTGTCTGCGAAAGGATATACGAATGTGCGAGTGGTTGACTTTATTTATAATATCGATCATGCATATGCTGCGGCTGATGTAATTGTCTCAAGAGCAGGCGCCATCGCTATTTCAGAGTTATGCCTCGTGGGAAAACCGGTTATTCTCGTACCATTTCCTGCAGCCGCTGAAGATCATCAGACTAAAAATGCGATGGCATTGGTTAATGAAAATGCAGCAGTGCATGTGACGGATAAAGATGCTGTGCATGCAATGGTGGAAACAGCGATCAGCTTATTACAGGATGATGAAAAAAGAAGAATATTAAGCACGAATATTAAAAAATTTGCCATCGAAGATGCGGCACAACGCATTGTTGATGAAGTAATGAAAATAATAAAAACAGATTGAATCCGGCATGCAGCTCAGTGATGTAAAACGCGTTTATTTTATCGGGATCGGAGGAATCGGTATGAGTGCCCTTGCAAGATATTTTGCATGGCGTGGTGCCGCAGTTTCCGGATATGACCGCACAGAAACTGAACTCACGGATAAACTGCAGGCGGAAGGAATGAACATTCATTTTGAAGATGCAATCGATCTTATCGATACCGCGGCGGATCTTGTTATTTATACACCGGCAATTCCCCGTTCCCATGCGGAATTAAATTATTTTATCGATCATCAGTATCCGTTGATGAAGCGATCGGAAGTATTGGGAATGCTCAGCCGCGATCATTTCACCATCGCTGTGGGAGGTTCCCACGGGAAAACAACCGTTTCGGGCATGATCGCCTGGATATTAAAAGATTCAGGGTACGATTGCACCGCTTTTCTTGGCGGCATCTGCAACAATTTTAATTCGAATTTCACCATCGGTGAAAATGATGTGATGGTGGCTGAGGCAGATGAATTTGATCGATCTTTTTTGAGGCTGGATCCGAATATCACCGTAATTACAGCTGTGGATTCTGATCATCTTGAAATTTACGGAAGCCAGGCGGAGATCGAAAAAACATTTATCGAATTTGCAAATAAAACCGAGGTGGGAGGGACAGTAGTTTTAAAATCCACCTTACCTATCATTGGTTCTGTAGAAGGTGCAATTAAAAAATATAGTTTGCATGATCCGGGTGCCGACCTGTTTGTAAAAAAATATACTGTTTCCGTTCAGGGAAGTGCAGTTGAATTAAGTAACGGAATCACTTATACACTTACATATCCCGGCATTCACAATATTGAAAATTCTGTTGCAGCGGTCAGCGTTGCATTATTGCTTGAAATTGCACCGGATAAGATCAGTGCGGCTCTCAATACTTTTAAAGGAATTCACCGCCGGTTTGAAATTGTCACCAATCACGGAAATACTGTTTTTATTGATGACTATGCACATCATCCGGAAGAGATCAGAATGTTTCTTTTAAGTGTGCGGGAAATTTACAGAGGGAAAAAAATTACCGCTGTTTTTCAGCCGCATCTGTTTACACGCACACGTGATCTTGCAGATGGTTTTGCCGCAAGTCTCGACATCGCCGATGAAGTTGTGTTGTTACCGATCTATCCGGCACGTGAAGAACCTATTCCGGGTGTTACATCCGAAGTCATTCTTACAAAAATGAAAAATTCTGCCGCGGTTATTCTCACAAAGGAGGCGTTGATGGAAAAGGTGCGGAAACAGCATTTTGAAGTGCTCTGCACGATCGGGGCAGGAGATATTGATAAACTCGTTCAACCCATTGCTTCAATATTAAATCAACGAGCATGAACTGGAAGCAAAAAATTCTCCGAATACTGTTGCTGCTGCTCATGGGAGCCGGCGTAACAGGACTGGTTGCCCTCACAACCATAAATGCACGCGCACATGATGAAACGATCTGCGAAAATGTAGATATTCAGATTGATCGCACCCATGATGTTTATTTCATCGATCAGGAAGATATTAAAACACTTTTACTGCAAACTTTCGGTGATTCGGTTAAGGGCGATCATATCCGTCAGATCGAAGTGGGAAGAATTGAAAAAGTGATTGAAAAAGATCCGTATGTTGATGATGCGGAAACATGGGTGGATGCAAATGGTGAATTACATATACATATTGTCCAGAAACAGCCTCTGGCAAGGGTTATTAACAGGTATGGTGTTAATTATTATATCAATGAAAATGCAGAGAAGATACCGATCAGCGATAAATTTACGAGTCGCGTTCCCGTTGTAACAGGAAGCATTGAAGAAGGCACTTCAAATTCAGACATGATCGAAACACCGGTGCTTAAAAACGTGTTGACATTAACACGCTATATTCATTCAAATACTTTCTGGAACGCCCAGATAGAACAGGTCGCCGTCGCTGATAACGGAACATTTGAACTGATACCGAAGCTGGGAGATCATGTCATCGAATTCGGTAGCATCTCCAACATGGAGGAAAAATTCAATAAGCTGGAAATATTTTACAGGGAAGGATTGAATTATGTGGGATGGGATAAATATGCAAAGATCAAACTTGACTTCGATGGTCAGGTTGTTTGTGAAAAAAAGATAAACTATGAGCAACAGTAGAATTATCACAGGACTCGACATCGGCACAACTAAAATTTGTGTGATCGTTGGACGTATGGCCGACAATGGCAAGATCGAAGTACTCGGAATGGGTAAAGCCGATTCATTCGGCGTGATGCGAGGTGTGGTAGCCAACATCGACAAAACCGTTGAAGCGATCAAACTTGCCGTAAAAGAAGCACAGGAAAAAAGTGGTATCGAAATTAAGGAAGTATATGTCGGAATCGCCGGGCAGCATATCAAAAGTCTGCAACATCGCGATATCTATACACGCAACGATGCCGATAATGAAATTTCGATCGAGGATATTGACCGCATGATC
>CAYTFT010000317.1:0-3487 GCA_964437155.1 uncultured Chitinophagales bacterium
GAGAAAGTTGACGGAGGAGCATTTGTGGATGCCGAAGGAAATTTATTGGGAAGGCATAAGGGTTATCCTTTTTACACGATCGGACAAAGAAAAGGGCTCGGTATCGCCCTCGGAGAACCATATTTTGTTACAGAGATCATCCCCGAAAAAAATGTTGTGGTGCTGGGGAGGGAAGACGCATTGCTTCGCAACGGTATGTTTGTGCACCAGCTCAATATGCAAAAATGGGAACACGTGCCCGATGGTCACCCCGCCGTCACAAAGATCCGCTACAAAAATGAGGGAACGGAAAGTGCATTATATTTGGACAATAATGATTTGATGCGGGTTGAATTCAGCGATTATGTGAGTGCGATCACACCCGGCCAGAGTGCTGTTTTTTATGAAGGTTCCGATGTAATTGGCGGAGGACATATTCTCAGCAGTTTTAATCTGGATGCAGTGCCTGCAAGAGAAGGGGAGTGATCCGTTTTATAGTCAGATATAATCGTTTGTTTCGGGGATTATAATAAATCGTCATAATTCAATGCAGTTACAGAGATATTATTTTTTGCTCATCCTGTTTGCCGGATCTCTTTTTTCCTGTAAAACAGATGAATCATTATATCCACTGCATACGCCCGAAGAATATTTTCCACTGCAGACAGGAAAATATATTACATGGTCGGTGGATTCCATTATTTATCACGAAACTTTCGCCAATGACACCTCATCAACACAGGTGATGGAAATGCTTACTGATACTTTTTATGATAATGAACAACGGCTTAATTATAAAATAGAAAGATATTCCCGTGTGTCTGACACATCCGACTGGATATTGCAGCATGTATGGAGCGTATTATTCACAGACGGGCAGATCCAGAAAGTGGAAAATGATCTCCGCTTTATCAAACTCGTAACACCTGCAACAAATAATACACAATGGGCCGGGAACAGTTATCTCGGCGGTCTCGAGGACCTTCCGTTTGATGAAGAATGTAACCGGCTTACCTATCTCGAAAACTGGGAATATACCTATGCAAATGCAGAAGAACCATATACAGTAAATGGATTTGATTTTGATAAAACAATAAAGGTGATGCAGGCAGGCGATTCAAATTTCATCTGGTATAATTATGCCGAAGAAATTTATGCTGCAGGTGTCGGCATGGTGCAAAAAGATTTTTATCATTATTATACGCAGGATACCGGTTGTCCGGGTTGCCCCTGGGAAGAACGTGCACAATGTGGTTATAGTGTGAAGATGCGGATCATTGACCATAATTAAAATGAAATTAAATTAAAAAGAAAACGATACGTCTGGTGCAGGTATGAAAAAAATAGTTACGCTTATTTTTATTTTGAATGCTTATTTCTGCTTTGCGCAGATGCATACGGTCAACGATCATTCCGGGAACATTCAATCCGCACTTCTTTCCAAACCTGAAAAATACTGGATATACCTTACTGATAAATCCGGTTCGCCTTTTACAAAAACAAATCCTTCTGCTTATTTAAGTCAGCGCGCAATTGACAGGAGAGAGCGTTACCATATCGGTATCAGTGCATCCGATCTTCCGGTGAGCACATTGTATCTGGAGCAATTGCGGAATACAGGCATTGTACCTGTGGTTACTTCCAGATGGCTGAACGCTGTGAGCGCTTATCTCACGGATGAACAAATTGCAGAAATTTCTGCTTTGCCTTTTGTGAAGGATATTACGCGTGTAAAAAAATACAGCATTGAAGATAAAGATGCACAACCTCTGCAAATTGCTGCATTTTACAAAACCGGAGCAGTAACAGACATAGAAGGCGTTTACGGATTTGCAGAAACACAGATCACACAAATAAATCTCGATACAGTTCTTGAACTGGGATTTACCGGCGACAGTATGGTGATCGCTGTGATTGATGCAGGATTTTTGAGTGCAGATACTGCTGCATTGTTTCAGAGTTTCTGGGATAAAGAACAGATCCTCGGATATTATAATTTCCCCGATCATAATGACCAGGTATTTAATATCACTTCCGGAATTCACGGAAGCTGGGTAATGAGTGTGATCGGCGGAGATATTCCTGATGCTTTTTCCGGTTCTTCACCGGATGCAAAATTTTATTTATTCCGTACCGAGGTTGCAGAAAATGAACATGTGGTAGAAGAAGATTACTGGCTTGCTGCTGCGGAGCGTGCCGACAGTGTCGGTGCAGATGTTATTAATTCAAGTTTAGGATATACAACATTCGATGATGGCATTGGTGATCATACCTATGCCGATCTCAATGGAAATACCTCTGTAGTTACCAATGCCGCCGATATGGCTGCACAAAAAGGGATCCTTGTTTGCAACAGCGCAGGAAATGAAGGGGATAATGACTGGCATTATGTTTCGATGCCTTCCGACGGTGACAGCGTGTTTTCAATCGGTGCTGTTAATTCGTCGGGTTTGCATGCGGCCTTTTCGGGATTTGGCCCCACAAGTGACGGAAGAATAAAACCAAATGTTGTTGCATTGGGTGAAGGATCTGCCGTGTTGAATCCAGATGGCACGTATGGCTGGCTGAACGGCACTTCATTCTCAAGTCCGCTGATGGCAGGTGCATGCGCAAGTTTATGGCAGGCTTTTCCGGCTAAAAATAATATGGAAATTATTGACGCTGTAGAGCGCAGTGCGCATTTATATTTTACGCCCAACGATTCCATGGGATATGGTATTCCGAATTTTGGAATCGCCTACGAAATATTGAAAGCAGAAACAGTGGATACCATCATTGATGATAGTTGCTATGCGTATTTTGAATACACAACCACCGATTCCATGCTGTACAATTTCACCAATTTATCTTTCGGCAGCGACAGCTCCGAGATAATCAGTTATTTCTGGAATTTTTGTGATGGCGGTATATCAACAGAATCTGATCCGTCACATATTTATGCATTGGCCGGACTTCCCTGTGCCTGTTTAACAATAGTAGATACAATGGGTTGCACAAGTACGTATTGCGTGGAAGGTCCTACAGTAAGTATTCAGGATGAAACATTTTCTTTTAATATTTCACCAAATCCTGTAACGGATGATTTTGTTGTGTCCGTTCAGCCCGGATACAGCGGAAATTATTCAATACATATATATTCGGTTTGGGGCCAAGATGTATATAATGCGGCGGAATTAATGCATGCCGGTGAAACAACAAATGTACAGGTTGAAAAGGGGGCAAACCTTTCCGCCGGTATTTATTTTATCGCAGTAACCGGCGATCACGGAATGCAAATGCGCAAACTCGTGATAAACTGATATGTATATCTTATGACAGGATTTATTAATTGAAAAATATTTTCAGATATTGATTGCGGCAAAATGAAAATAAAGCATTTACATTTTCTTCTTCTGTTTATTTTATGCTTGCCTGCATTTTCCGGTACTGCACAGGTGCAGGTTGCAGCCCGCAAATACTGGGTGTATTTTACCGATAAGGCAGGGTCGCCATTTTCCACAAATGATCC
>CAYTFT010000318.1:0-3479 GCA_964437155.1 uncultured Chitinophagales bacterium
GTGGAATATTGTCCTGTTGAAAGTAAAACAATTCCCGGCCATAAAGCCATTAATATGGTCGACAAAATGGAACTGGTTGAACCGGAACATGCCAACTGGGATTTCTTTCTTTCATTACCGGATATTGACAGATCACGCGCAAATAAAAACACCGTAAAGGGAACACAATTCCTGCAGCCATTATTTGAGTTTTCCGGTGCATGTGCGGGGTGCGGTGAAACGCCTTATTTAAAATTACTTACACAATTATTCGGCGACAGGATGATTGTTGCAAATGCAACAGGCTGTTCTTCCATTTTCGGGGGTAATTTACCTACAACACCCTGGTCACAAAATCACGACGGCGAAGGTCCTGCATGGGCAAATTCCTTATTTGAGGATAATGCTGAATTCGGCCTGGGTATCAAACTCGCAACGGATAAGAAAAAAGAGATAGCGAGACAATTACTCGCCGGATTACGTGATCAGGTGGGCGCCAACCTTGCCGATTCTATTTTAAATGCACACGAGTCCGATGAAGCAGCAATACGTGAGCAGAAAAAAAATATTGCAGAACTGCGCAAAATACTGCGTGTTTCGGACGACATGCAGTCAAAAATATTATTGCAGCTTGCAGATTTTCTTTCTGAAAAATCTGTCTGGATCATCGGCGGAGACGGCTGGGCGTACGATATTGGTTTCAGCGGCCTTGACCATGTTTTATCCACCGGAGAGAACGTAAATATTTTTGTGCTGGATACCGAAGTCTATTCCAATACCGGTGGCCAGAAATCAAAAGCCTCTCCACTTGGAGCCAGCGCTAAATTTTCCATCAACGGAAAAAGAACCGGTAAAAAGGATCTCGCATTGCAGGCAATCGCACATGGCAAAGCCTATGTCGCCTCCATCGCAATGGGTGCCAATGATATCCATACCATTCGCACGATTCAGGAAGCAGAAGCTTTCCCGGGCCCTTCACTCATTATCGCCTACAGCCACTGCATAGCGCATGGATATGATATGTGCCATGGAAGCGATCAGCAGAAAAATGCTGTGAATTCCGGCTATTGGCCCTTGTTCAGATATAATCCTTTAAAATCAAAAGGCGAAAGGTTTACCATGGATTCAAACGAACCGGCATTACCGCTTTCCGAATTCATGTACCACGAAAACAGGTTTAATGTGATCAAAGCAAAGGATCCTGAACTTGCAGATATTTTCCTGCATGAGGCTGAACAAGGCATCAGGGAAAGGATCGACAGATTGAATTTATTGAAGGGATTGTAGGCAGCAAAGGGTAAGATCTAAATTCGGCAACCGCAGAGGGTATGGTGAAAACGATATTTTCTGCGGTATTTTTTATAGCTGTATAATGCCTGCCGCTTTTAAGCATACATTAATGTGTTTTAATTTTCCTTAAACACAACTTTTAATTAACATTGGCTTAAAACTACTGTCACCTTGGCCCCATACCTTTGTTTTCCTAAACTGAAAAATATGTTAAAAAAATCATTATGGGCGACTGTGATCGGCTTGATCACAGGTATAACCGCCTATGCGCAGACTGAATCTGCTTTTTCTCCCACCATTAAAGTAAAAGCACTGGTGCATTCACGCTTTGAAGCATCGCTCACTGACAGCATTGATGTACAAAATAAATTCAATGCAGATCCTGTGATGGCAAATTTCAGAATGCGCAGGATTGAATTACGTACGGATATAAAATTGAACGATAAATTCAGTGGTGTGGTGCGCGTTCAGTTGCCGGAACTCAAGGGCTCCAGTATCGGCAAAACAATTGAGCTTGCCTACATGGAATATAAATGGAATGACAAACTGCAGTTGCGTGCAGGGCAATTCAAAAATCCATTCGAACTGGATGAACTTACGAGCCATGAAGATCTGCGCATGATCGACAGAGGTCCTACCTCCGTTATGTTCGTTAACAACAGTCTTTCCTCGTATCAGCCGGGTGTAATGGCATTCGGAACATTTATGAAAGAAAAAATGCCGCTGAGTTATTATCTCGCTGCAACAAATGGCAGCAACAGAGCGACAAGTTATGATGATAATTCCCAGAAAAATTTTACAGGCAGACTCGAATATACCTTTATTAAAGGAGTACGGTTAGGCGTGAACGGACAATATATTGCTGTTAAGGATACAACAAGCAATGCTGTGGGCGCTGATCTGAGTATCCAGAAAAATATTACCGAAAAAACAAAACTGATCGTTGAAGGTGAATATATTCAGGGTGTTGCTACTACCTCTTTTATTGCTGATACAAGCGGCGCACTTATCAATGATTTTGCAATGGGAGGTTATTTTGGTCAGGCATTGCTGAAAATGGATATCAATAAATCTTGGTGTAAAACACTGGAGGTAGGCGGTAAATATGAAAATACAGATCCGAATACTACAATTGACAAGAATGCTTATTCTACAATAACCGGAAATATCGGATTTACCTTTCTGCCGGATAATGATGCGCGTTTGCAGTTAAATATTGTGCATACGAACTGGGAAGGCACTGTATCACCGGGCGGGATCAATGCATCTAACATGTTTATTGCTCAGTTTCAGTTAAAGATCTGACCTGGTAGCAGGTTACGCATATTCTTTAATCAGCAAGTGAAACAGAGGCTGCCTGGAGTACGTCTCTGTTTCCTGTTTCAAAATTGTGCACGAAGGCAATCGCCTCCATATTATCAATATTCCATGTAACAGGAATTACCGTGCTGTAATTAAATACATAAACTCTTCCGGCGATATTTTCTTCCGGAAGGGCATCACCCAGATAAAAGGTGAGCATTTTTCTCAGCACGTGATTTTCTTCATAATCAGTGAGTATAGTAGCGCCGCTGAGCTGATCAGTAATAATTCCGTTCTCGGTTAAGGAAACACTTAAATGATTGGTAACTGTAATATTCGTTACGTATTTCACCGTTACAGTCAGGGATAACATTCTTGAAACAGCATCAAATGTTTTGGATAAATAGATATTGCAGGCAGGTGTATTTAAAAGTTGCTGCTCGGTATAGGGGCCAATATTTGCAGGCACTTCTTCCGGCGTATTATCTCCGTCAAAATCAACCCGGTCAATAAATGCTGCCGGCCATCCCGTAACAGGCAGATACTGATCTTCCAGTTGCAGTGCTTCATCTGTCCAGAACAGCGGACCTGTTCCCAGCGGATCTCCCTGATAATTATATTCTGCGATAACGGCGATTTTTCCGGGATTTGCCGAAACAACCGCTGCAATTGCATCATGGGCTGTCGGACAATTTGCACAATTGGTTCCCGTAAAATCTTCAATCAGCACCATCTTGTCATTGGGCGTTTCGGGTGCTTCAACGTAGGTGTCATAATCGGTATCCGTCAGGTTGATTGCCGGTCCCACCTCTTCACAGGAAATGAAAAAAATACTCAGGCTGAAAAAAAGAAATCCCTGAAATGCAAACAATGATTTATTTCTGAACATAATTCTCAATTTGGATACA
>CAYTFT010000319.1:0-3473 GCA_964437155.1 uncultured Chitinophagales bacterium
GCTTCAAGGTAACCGGTAGCGGTAAGGTAAAGCGCAACAAAGCGTATAAGCGCCATATCCTCACCAAGAAGAGTAAAACCCGTAAAAACAGACTGGGTCATGCCGGCATCGTAACTCCGGCGGATGCAGACAATATCAAAAGATTATTAGCCATCTGATAAAAGATTGAATTATGCCAAGGTCAGTACCTAAAGTTGCCTCGAGGGCACGCAGAAAAAAAGTATTAAAACTTGCGAAAGGCTATTGGGGCCGTCGCAAGAATGTGTTAACCGTTGCAAAGAACGCGGTTGACAAAGCATTGGGATATGCTTATGTGGGCCGTAAGGACAAGAAAGGAAATTACCGGGGCATCTGGATCGTAAGGATCAACGCCGCCGTTCGTCCGCATGGCATGACCTATAGCACTTTCATGCATAAACTGAAAACGAACAATATCGATATCAACCGCAAGGTGCTGGCCGATCTGGCGATGAATAATCCCGAAGCCTTCGAAGCGATCGTTAAACAGGTGAAATAAATTGTAAAATACTTTTGTGAAAAGCTGCATTGAAAGATGCGGCTTTTTTTATTTCCGGGTACGCGAGGAATTAATTTACAAGAATTAAAAAAATTAAAAGAGTTAAAAAAATTAAAAAAATTAAAAGAGTAAATAAAAGTGACAAAAATTGAGTGAGACGTTATGATATAGTTTACCGTTATTGCGCAGACCAGAGATTATTGTGTGGTGCAACAATAAAATTTTGTTTGGTGCGGTCAACTCAAAAAACAATTGTCCCCACCAGATTCCTCCTTCCGCCCCTGTTCCTGAACTCGCATAAATAAATTCCCTGCCAGGTGCCGAGATTTAGCCGGTGACCGGAAATCGGAATACTCACCGATGATCCTGCAAGCACCGATTTAATATGTGCCGGCATATCATCATTGCCTTCCATTGTATGCTTATAATAGGATTTGCCCTCGGGGACGAGTGCATTGAAAACAGTTTCGAAGTCTGCCAGTACTGTCGGATCAGCATTCTCATTAATACAGATCCCGGCAGAGGTATGCTGAATGAAGAGATGCAGAATTCCCGTTTCAGGAAGGGGACCTGCGGCCTGCAGGATGGGTTCGCCGATCAGGTGAAATCCTCTGCTGAAGGGCGGCAAGGTTAATGTGAATTGCCGGATCATTCTGTAAAATTATTAAACGGAGCGAACGTCATTCATGTGAATTAGGATAATTTTACGTGCAATATGGCAGAAGAAATGCAACCCGCAAACGCGACGGAACAGACAAAGAAAAAACTGACCCGAGAAAGCCTGCGTGTGGCAGCAAAAATTTTCGCTTATCTCCGCCCCTATCGTCCGGCTTTCATCACAGGAATAATTTTATTGCTGTTGTCGAGTTTCACTACCATGACGTTTCCCTATTTTATGGGAAAACTCATCGACTCTGCAAAAGGAAAAAATACCGTCGAATGGTTGAATGATACTAACAAGGTGGCATTGCTGCTCATGGGTATTCTCCTTTTACAATCGGTGATCTCCTATTTCAGGGTTTATTTATTTGCGACGGTATCTGAAAAAGCAATGGGTGATGTGCGCACAACATTATTTGATAAACTCATCACGCTCAGTTTGCCGTTTTATGAACAGCGCCGTGTAGGTGAACTCACCAGCCGCAGCACCAACGATGTCGATCAGTTACAGGATATGCTGAGCGGAACACTGCCGGAATTTGTCAGACAGATCGTTACTATCGTGTTCGGAATCGGGTTCGTTTTTTTTATATCGACCAAACTCACGTTATTAATGATCAGCACATTTCCCGTTCTGGTGCTGATGGCCGTTTTTTACGGGAAATTCATCCGCAAAATTTCCAGACAGCGGCAGGATGCACTCGCACAGTCAAATGTTGTACTGGAAGAAACATTGCAGAATATCAATACCGTAAAATCATTCACGAACGAAAATTATGAATCACGCCGCTATAAGAGCATGATGCATAAAGTGATTGACGCAGGGATAAAAGGCGCATTGAACCGCGGCGGTTTTACAACATTTCTGATACTCGGGCTTTTCGGCGGATTTGTGCTCGTTATCTGGTACGGAGCAACTTTATTAAAAGCTGGTTCAATTAATGAAGGCGACCTCTTTTCGTTTGTTCTCTATACCGGATTTATCGGCGGGGCGGTCGGCGGACTCGGAGATATGTTCGGCCGGTTACAAAAAACTGTCGGCGCTTCAGAACGGATATTTGAAATAATCGGTGAACCCGGAGAATTTTCACTCGAACAAAATCCCGATCCGAAAATAAAACTGGGCGGCGCCATCGAATTTGATAAAATCCGATTTTCCTATCCGACAAGAAAAGACACAGAAGTATTGAAAGGTATTTCCTTTACCGTAAATAAAGGAGATAAAATCGCCTTCGCCGGATACAGCGGCGCCGGAAAATCAACGATCGCACAACTCATTTTGCAGATGTATACACCCGGTGCCGGATTATTATTATTCGACGGGATGCGCGCCGACATTTTTGCGATCCGCGACCTGCGCAATAATATGGCTGTTGTTCCGCAGGAAGTTCTCCTGTTCGGCGGCACCATCGGAGAAAATATCGCCTACGGAAAACCCGGTGCAACAGAAGAAGAAATAATTAATGCCGCACGAAAAGCAAATGCATGGCAATTTATTGAACAATTTCCGGAACAGCTCGAAACAGTTGTGGGTGAACGGGGTGTGAAATTATCCGGCGGACAACGACAGCGCATCGCAATTGCAAGGGCGATTTTAAAAGATCCCGCTATATTGATCCTCGACGAAGCAACGAGTTCACTCGATGCAGAAAGCGAAAAGCTGGTGCAGGATGCGCTTGAAGTGCTAATGGAAGACAGAACCACGATCATTATCGCACACCGGCTTTCCACTATAAGAAATGTAGATACGATCTTTGTTCTCGATAAGGGCCGGATCGTTGAACAGGGGTCATTCGATGCACTCGCAGCCATGAAAGACGGTGTTTTTCAAAACCTGCTGCGCCTGCAATTTGAAAATAAGGATATCCCTTTATCAGCACCTGATGAAACCCGCGCAGAAATTATTTCATGAATTGCAAATCCAACAGACGCAGAAAAGAAAAAGTATGAATTTCATTTATTTTATTCTCATAGGCGCAATCGCCGGATGGATAAGTGCAAAACTTATAAAAGGAGAAAGCTTTGGTTTAATTGGAAATATTATTGTAGGGATCGTCGGCGCCGTGCTCGGCGGCTGGATATTCGATAAAATGGGCATCGCCGAAACCAATATCCTGTACGAACTCGCCGCTGCGGTAGTAGGATCTGTTGTTTTCTTACTGGTGATAGGATTAATAAAAAGAAAATAAAAATTCCTTCGTGAATTGTGTTTTTTTCCTTTGGTGGGGAAACCGACCGATGGATGAAATGTGCAAATGTGAAAATGTGCAAATGTGAAATTTTGGGAGGAGGAAAT
>CAYTFT010000320.1:0-3458 GCA_964437155.1 uncultured Chitinophagales bacterium
GTAATACACATCAGCGCCACCTCCGACGCCCACCTGAATGGCCCAACCTTCTACGGGAGAGCCCGGTACGAAATAATCACCACAATAAGCAGGGGTACCAACATCCCATCCGTCTGCATCTGAATCTGCCACGAAACCAAGTCCGGTGGCAACATTCGGATGATAACCTGCCGGTGCCGGATCATCCGAGCCATAGGCTCCGCAATTATTGATGCCGACCTCCACCTTATTACCTTTCAAAAAACAATTCGTTCCTACTATCTGCGCTGACAGCGGCTGTGTAACGAGAAAGACCGCTGCAGTGAATATCACTATACTGCAATTTTTTCCTTGCATCTGAGGGTATTTAAAAAAATGAAAAATCAATTATTGGTTAACTACACTTAAAGTAGAACGGTAGCGTTCGCTTACTTTCTGGAAATACTCATTGTATTCCGCAACGCCCCATCCTCTTGGTTCCATGTATTCAAGTGCCAGGTGCACAGAAGCCGTTTTTGTGGCATAATCAACCGAATAGGTCAGGATATTATCCCGGCAAAGGCTGAAGTAACGTTCACAGGCGGTCTGACTGTTGAAATGCATCGCACTGATATCGAAACTATAATCCGCAACCAGTGCCTGCGTTTCGTCAATATGGATCACAAGGTCCGAATTGATGGTGGCAGTTCCCTTTACGGCTGTCTGAGCCGATGTATAAAAGGCTGTGACAGAAACAAGGAGGATGGACATAGTAAGCTTGAGTAAGAATTGCTTCATAAGCATGTTTCGTTTTGATGTTAAAATTAAAATTCTCTTAAAGGTAAGGTATAGCCGAAAGAGTTGCAAATTTTTTATGGTGAGTTATTCACAAAAAACAGATTTTGACACGAATCTGAAGTTCCCTTTCTGCGAGTTACGGATTTTTTGAGTACAAGTGCGGGCAAATCGAGGCGTGCAGTTTTCGTTTTCCAAAGGGAAAGACGCACCCTGTTTTACGAGATGTATATCTTTTTATGCCCCTGAAAAATCCGATAATGGTTAGTTTTTTTATGGATCGTGATATAACAAATTATAAAAATAAAAGAGCTCTTTTTGTACATTTGCATGATGCAAAATGTGATTAAATTATCCGGTATTTTATTGCTAGCCGGTTTCCTTTCGGCCTGCAATAAAGACGTAAAAAATTTCAACGATATACATTTTCAGTTTGTATTTGCAGAGGATCAGCCCCGGCTTGATAATTTCGGAAACCCTTCTGTAATCGCGGCCGGGAATGCTGCGCAAACGCCCGAAATGCGGGAGCTCAGCGTGCATTATATCGAATTATCGCAAAATGAAACAATTCCTTTTAACGAAGGTGTAGTTCTGTACACAGCGCCTGAAACAACTGAAGGCGGAGATAATGCAATTGATTTTGATGCGTCGCAGGTTGCCGGAGAAAATACAGATTTTGTAAAAATAAATTTCGATCGATTACCGGCAGGTACGTATAAATTTATTCGAGTTTCGGTCGCTTATCAGAACTATGATATTCAATATAATATCAACAATATTCCGCTTGTAGGTGACCTCGAAAATCAATTGGGTACGGTTGCTTCATTCATTGGATTCAACACATATATCCGTGACCTTAAAGTAAAAAATCTTACTACCACGATCAATGCAAATAAACTCCAGGGCTTCTGGGCATTTGAAACGCAGTTTACCGATGCATTATCGGGATACAATGCAATCTATACCGGCCAATCCCCTGCCCTGGCAACCACCGTTGTAAATCCGATCAATGCAACCTCACCGGTTCCGGCAGGCTCTTGTGTTATAACGGGTGAGTTTGCTGATCCTCTTGTGATCACCGGAGATGAAACCGAAGAATTATTCATTTATTTATCGTTTTCGACCAACCAGAGTTTCGAATGGACCGATACAAATACGAACGGTAAATGGGATATTGATGCCTCGGTTCCCGATAATACAGAAGAGGTGACAGATATGGGTTTGAGAGGTTTAATTCCTTCGTGGGAGTGGAAAAATTGAGATTTTTCTATTTCAACATTTCAAAACTTTTATCTTTCGGTAAATCGCTTATCTTAGCCGCGGTTTAATTTTAAAACCAGCCAACTGCCCGATTAGTTATTTCAGGCGCCAAGCCATCCGCATGAAAACCCAGGCAAAAACATGCCGTTATTTATTTATTGATCAAGTAAACACTTAAACCTTTTAGTACAATGAACAGAAGATTATTTTTACGTAACACTCTGGCGGGGACTGCAGCGATCGCGATCACTCCTACTGCATTTTTAGCCAGCTGCAAGGTTGAACCGATCGACCCAAGCATTCTGATCGGTATTGTGGGAGGATTACAGGTTACCGAACCACCCTTCACTAATGTTTTCAGCAGTATCAATGCCATTTCAGCAATTGGTGCAACCCTCACTGCGCAAAAAAATTCAGTTAACCTGAAAGGAAATTATGACACTACCTGTTTCGGATACGGTGATTCGATCTGGGGACCGACACTGAAAATCAGGACAGGTGAAACGGCAAATATTACCTTAGAAAACAATACGTTTGAATCAACGAACCTCCACTTCCACGGAATGGCAGTACCTGCTTCTGTTGAAGGTGGCGTGGAATCCTCAGTTGCATATTCCTCCACATCCAATTATTCTTTCACCGTTAACAACCGCTCCGGTTTATACTGGTATCACCCACACCTCACAAGGGTTGGCGGGCGACAGATTAATCTCGGTCTGGGCGGACTCATCAAAGTTGGCGACAGCGAGGAAGATGCATTAGGCTTACCTTCCGGCGGACGCGAACTGGACATTGTAATTCAGGATAAACGTTTTGATGAAAATGATACATTGTATTACGGTCCGAACATCGCAGAACGGATTGCAGGATACTTCGGTGAAACCATTTTTGTGAATGGTATTCAGGGACCGGTAAAAGACGTTTCCAACCGCATATACAGATTGCGTATGGTGAATGGCAGTACTGCCCGTATTTACAGTCTTCAGTTTGATAATGATGTTACGTTTAATATCATAGGTTCCGATGGCGGTTTACTGGGAACCAAGACCACGGCAAATACAATTTATTTTGCTCCCGGTGAACGTCTGGATGTTCTTGTCGATTTCACAAGCCTCTCTGTTGGAGATACAGTAACGCTTTCTTCCAAGCAGATCAGCGATGCCGGAAAATGGCAGGGCTATGTCGGATTTGATATTCTCAAGTTCAACATTACCAGTAACGAGACAGAGACTTTCTCTATGCCAACCTCTCTCTCCTCTTTCACAACCTTAACAGACGCTGATGTAACCGGGGAAACCAGGGTACTCGACATTTCCAATAAAAATGTATATGACGACAGTTCCCTGAATGCAGCGTTGGATAATCCGAATAATACTAACAATATCAACGATGATCCATTTAAGGAAGGCCAGGTGAATTTCACGGTAAATAATGGAACAGTTGAG
>CAYTFT010000321.1:0-3456 GCA_964437155.1 uncultured Chitinophagales bacterium
TTTAACTACAATAATATTGCCTTTGTCTTTATATTCATCCACGATTACTTCTGTGGAATAAGGAATTTCCTGCGAATAGTTCAGAAATATTTTTTCGCGGATGATCTCTGCAGCTATAAACCGTTCCGTCTGATCAGTGAGTTCATCGGTATCGAAATAGGCGGGATGTTCCGGTAATAAAGCATGCACGGATCTGAGCAAAGCATCCGTATTTATTTTATTTAATGCGGAGATGGCGATGACGGGTTTTCCCGGAAGCATTTTTTCCCATGCCGCAGAAAGGGCCTCCATATCTTTTTTGCTTATGCTGTCCGATTTATTGATGACAATAATGACAGGAACTTTTAATTTTTTCAGTTTGCCGATGAGGTCATGATCGGCATGCATTTTATCCTGCGGTGTGGTCATAAAGAGTAATATATCAGCATCGAGTAATGCGGTCTGCACCTGATCGTTCATCCAGGAATGGAGTTTATATTCCGGTTTGTCGATCAGTCCGGGGGTATCCGAAAACACGATCTGATAATCATCGCCCGAAACAATTCCCAGGATCCGCCTGCGCGTGGTTTGTGCCTTCGGCGTAATAATGGACAATTTCTCCCCCGTCAGCACATTCATTAATGTTGATTTGCCCACGTTGGGTCTGCCGATAATATTCACGAATCCGGATTTGTAAGCCATCGCTTCAAAATTAGGGCTTATTGGCATTTAATTCTGCCGATCTTAGGTTATGCAGGATTTAAGGCTTATCTTTGCGCTTCGTTCCGGAAAATATTTCAGAACGGTATACACCGCGGGGTGGAGCAGTTGGTAGCTCGTCGGGCTCATAACCCGAAGGCCACAGGTTCGAGTCCTGTCCCCGCTACAAATCGGGCTGATCACCATTCAGCCCTTTTTTTTTGAGAAAAAACCATGGGATTTACAGTTGCCATTATCGGTCGTCCGAATGTCGGAAAATCAACCTTGTTTAACAGGCTGACAGGCGAGCGGCATGCCATTGTGGATGATATGAGCGGCGTAACACGCGACCGTCATTACGGGATGGTGGAATGGAACGGAAAGAAATTCGACCTGATCGATACAGGGGGTTTTGTGGCAAAATCGACCGATGTTTTTGAAAATGAGATCCGCAGGCAGGTAAAGATCGCCATTGAAGAGTCATCCCTCATCATTTTTATGATGGATGTGACCACCGGCATCACCGATTTTGACGATGATGTGATCCGCTTGTTGCGGCGCGCAAATAAAACGGTGCTTGTTGTTGTCAATAAAGTGGATAATAACACAAGACAACTGGAGGCAACACAATTTTATTCCGCAGGTTTTGAGGATATATTTTTTGTTTCCTCCATCACGGGAAGTGGAACGGGTGAATTACTCGATGCCATCGCGAAAGAAATTCCGGAGGAAAATAAAAGTGAGCTCGAGGAGGAAAATGCCCTTCCCAAATTTGCGATCGTCGGTCAGCCGAATGTGGGCAAATCCACCTTGCTGAATGCACTTACCGGCCAGGAGCGCACGCTTGTTACAGATATTGCAGGAACCACCCGCGATGCCATCCATACGCGTTATAATTTGTTTGGAAAGGATTTTATTCTGATCGATACTGCGGGTATCAGAAAAAAAGCTTCCGTTAAAGAGGATATTGAATTTTATACGGTGATCCGCGCGATCAAGGCAATTGATGAAAGTGATGTTTGCCTGCTCATGATCGATGCAAATACAGGAATCGAAAGCCAGGACCTTGCGATATTGCAAACCATCGAAAAAAAGCGAAAGGGCCTCGTTGTATTAGTGAACAAATGGGATATGGTGGAGAAGGAAACGAATACGATGAAGGCATTTGAAGAGCGTATTCGCGCTAAAATTGCACCGTTCAGGGATGTTCCGATCCTGTTTATTTCCGCCGTGGAAAAGACCCGCATTTTCAAGGCAATGGAAACGGCGCTGGAAGTATATGAAAACAAGCATCTTAAGATTCCAACCTCCCGGCTGAATGAAGTAATGCAGCAGGCGCTGGAAAACTACCATCCGCCTGCGGTGCGGGGCAGTTATATCAAGATCAAATATGTAACGCAAATGCCTGCGCAGGTGCCCACATTCGTTTTTTTTACCAACCATCCCAACGATATCCGCGAGCCCTACAGGAATTACCTCGAAAATCAGCTGCGGGAGCATTTTAAATTATCGGGCGTTCCGGTAAATATTTTCTTCCGGAAAAAGTAGTTTCAGTGGTTTTTGTAGCTTTGTACCGAATACAAAACCAAATCCGATCACAATGAAAAAATTATCTTATTTCGCAATCGCATTTGCATTTACCGCACTGGTAGCATGCAAAGGGAAGTCGGCGGATGATACAGAGGCAGTATCCGGACAAGATACAACTGCTACAACTGTTGAAACCGGCGCTTCCGAACAGATCAATAACGCTGCTGAAGTTGATGCAGTGCTCAATCAGTCATCCGATGATGAATTATTCGGAACGGATGTGGATGATGCCGCAGTAGAAAATGCAACAAAAAAATAAGGGTAAACTCCCAATTAAAAAACCCGCTTCAAGGCGGGTTTTTTAATGTACCTTCTGCGGATATTATTTTCCGCTTTCAATATTTTTAACGGCCGCATTATAAGCGTCGTCGATCTGATTCATAAATACATAATATCCGGTATTTCCCCATCGCTGGCGTGCGATGAATGCCTTTAATCCGATTTCAATTTTATTACGCGCTGCGCGGATCTCGGTTTCAGTTACTGCTTTATCCGGATCATGTGCAAGTGCATATTTAATGAAGGAATTAAATGCGTTATCAGATATAACATAATTTTCCCGGAAATTTTTAACGTCTGTAAATGCAGAAAATGATTTCGGATTTTGCGAATAGGTTGAATAACCGAATTCCTGAATAAGTGACCGGTTGAATAAATAATTCAATGTTTTATTTTCTGCGGAAGTATCCATGGAAACATGAATATCGGGATGAATTCCCCAATCCATATTCTGGTCATGTTTAAGGCTGTCGGGTAATTCACCGCCATTCATCATGATACTTACATACTGATCATAATAAGCATCCACGCCATCGGCATAAGGCCGCTGGATACATTTTCCGTTGGGCGTATAATACCGCGCAATAGTGAGCCTGATAGCAGAAGTATCGGGAAGTGCATACACCTGCTGTACAAGACCCTTTCCAAAACTTCTTCTTCCGATAATGGTTGCGCGCTTATTATCCTGTAATGCGCCGGCAAGAATTTCTGCGGCAGATGCTGAATATTCATTAATGAGCACAACAAGATTTCCCTGCTCGAATAATCCGTTTTTTCCGGCCCTGTAATCTGTTCTGCCAACAGCTCTTCCGTTTGTATAAACAATGAGCGGAGTACCCGCGAGAAACTGATCGGCAAGTTCAACTGCACCGGTGAGATAACCGCCGGGATTGCCGCGCAGATCGAGAA
>CAYTFT010000322.1:0-3455 GCA_964437155.1 uncultured Chitinophagales bacterium
GGAGATCTGCAAGTGAAAAAACAAATTCACCTTTCCAATTAACCGATCGGGAAATCCACCTCATGCAGGGGATAAATTATTTTTAAAAAATTACAAAGTGGGCGTCTGTATGGATAAAAATTGCTACATTCGCCCTAATATTTAAAACTTTAATCTGCAGATATGAAAAAACTCTACAAATCAAACAGAGCCGGAAAATTAGCGGCTTATTCGGCAATGGCCGGAGCAATGGTCCTTGCCGGACAGGGTGTTAAAGCCCAGATCGTCTACACGGACGTTAATCCTGATGAAACTTACAGCGATGACGGTGAATTCTACGAACTCGACCTCGATATGGACGGAAGCGTAGACTTCAAGATCGGCGTTGTGAACTTCACTTATCCCGGTGCATTCAGCACAACCGGTGGTGCTACTTTTGGCGGCCTCTTCCAGGATGTGTTCATCTATCCATACAATGGTGTGGTTGCCGGAACACTCGGAACTCCGGGTTATGCTTATCCTTATGCACTCAACGCAGGTGATATGGTTGATGGCGGACTCAGCTTCCAAAGCAATTCAGTTCAGTCAATGATCTATTACGGCGGTGTATTGGATTACCCTGCGGCAGGAAGTGTTTACGCTTTCTTCAGCTCAGGAGCATGGATCGGCGTTACAGATAAATATCTGGGTCTCCGCGTTGATGCCGGTGGATCAAGCAATTACGGATGGGCTCGTTTGGATGCAAGCGATAACCACCACGAATTCACTATTAAAGATTATGCTATCCAGTCAACTCCTGAAACCGGGATCGAAGCCGGTGCACAGGTAGGTGTTTATACTGTGATCCAGCCTGATCAGCTTTCTGCTTACAGCTATGGCAATACAATTAATATCGTTGTTAAATCACTCGACGCTAAAGCAGGTACTGTGAAAGTATTTGATGTTGACGGCAAAGTGGTATTCAACGGAAGCCTGAACCTGAGCGGTATGAGCGTTAGTATGAACAATGCTGCAACCGGTGTTTATACCCTGCAGGTTGTTACTGAAAGCAACGCTGTTTATACCAAGCAGTTATACATTCAGAATTAATTCACTGTTTAATACAACTGAAACCTCCGGCTGGTCCGGAGGTTTTTTTTTGCCCGCCGGTAACTTTTTTTCAGAACAGTCCCTTTAAAATAAAAAAAATCCCTACATTCGCCTTAAATATTCTTAAACCAATAATCTGTAATATGAAAAAATCATTTACCACCAACAAAACAGCTCAAAAACTGGCGGGATATTCCGCGCTGGCAGGTGCTTTCGTTTTAGCGAACACAGGCCTGAATGCTCAGGTCATCTATACGGATGTGAATCCTGACGAAACCTATAGCGATGACGGAGAATTTTTCGAGATCGACCTCAACCTCGATGGTAGTGTTGACTTCTCAGTAGCCATATTGGATTTTACTTATCCGGGCTTCTTCTACTCCTCTGGCGGTGGAACATGGGCCGGATTGATCCAGGGTGTTGTTGTGCATTCATATAATGGTTCAGTTGCCGGAAGCAGTGGTTCATCCGGAACAGCTCTTCCTTATGCTTTGAACAACGGTGCTGATATTGATGGCGGCTTATCTTTCCATACCAATGCAACATATGGTCTTCAAACAATGGTATTTTATCTTGGTGTGATCGATTACCCTGCAGCAGGCAGCACTTATGGCTGGTTCACCGGTGGTAACTGGAACAATAAAACAGACAAATTCCTCGGCTTCAAACTGAATGAAGGCGGAGATTCATATTACGGATGGGCTCGTTTAGACGTAGAAAGCAATCACCACGAATTCACTATTAAGGATTTCGCATATAAGGCTACTGCCGATGCAACAATCCAGGCTGGTGAAATGGTTGGCGTGCATAACGTGATCCAAAACGATCAACTGGTTGCTTACAGCTACGGCAATACGATCAATATTGCTGTAAAAGACCTGCAATCCAGCGGTGCTACAGTGAAAGTATTTGATCTCTCCGGTAAGGAAGTTTACCGCAATGAATTAAATATGAGTGGAATGAATATCGTTCTCAACAATATCGCAACAGGTGATTACACCTTACAGGTATTGACGAAAGAGAATGGTGTTTATACCAAAAAACTCTACGTGCAGAATTAATTATTCTGACAATATACTTATTACAACCTCCGGAAAATTCCGGAGGTTTTTTTATGCCCGTCAGATTAAACAATGCTTCTTCAAGACGGTACAAAAAGAAAAGGAGCAAGATTTCTCTTACTCCCTTCGAAAGCAATTTTAACTGTAGATTATTCCTTATCGGCAGCTTCGGTATTTTCGGCTGTCGTTTCGGTATTTGATTCAGTTGTAGTTTCTTCTGCTTTAACCGCTTTTTTCTCGGTACTTTTTCCGGAGCCGCGGCGACTGCGTTTTTTAGCGCCGGCTTTTGCGGTTTTGAGCATGTTCTCATTATAATCAACAAGCTCAATAAAACATGTTTCTGCATTATCACCAACCCTGTTTTCACCAAGTTTGAGAATGCGCGTATATCCGCCGTTACGTGTTGCAATTTTTCCGGCTATGTTCGTGAATAATTCATTCACAGCTTCTTTGCTCTGCAATTCTGAAAATACTTCCCTGCGGTTATGTGTTGTATCTTCCTTGCCTCTGTTTATAATCGGCTCAATATATACACGCAGCTCTTTTGCTTTTGCGAGCGTGGTTTTAATGCGCTTATGTAATAAGAGCGATACACCCATATTGCTCAGCATCGATTTACGGTGAGCATATTTCCTGCCAAGGTGATTGATTTTATTTCCGTGTCTCATTATTCTTTTTTTTAATGATGTTTCACAACATCCAGATTAATCTTCTTCCAGTTTATATTTAGAAAGATCCATTCCAAACTGCAGCCCTTTGTCAAGAACCATAGCTTCGATCTCCACCAGTGATTTCTTTCCGAAGTTGCGGAATTTCAGCAATTCATTTGTATCGTACTTAACGAGTTCAGATAATGAATTGATCTTTGCTGCCTTAAGACAGTTATACGCGCGTACGGAAAGATCCAGATCTTCAAGAGGCGTCTTCAGCAATTTGCGGATATGCAAAGTATGCTCATCCACAACATTCACTTCTTTTTCGCCGCTGGTGTGGAACGTGATGTTCTCATCGGTAACCAGCATTAAATGCTGGATCAGGATCCTTGCTGCTTCTTTGATTGCATCTTCCGGATGAATAGTTCCGTCGGTTTTAATTTCAACGACGAGTTTTTCATAATCCGTTTTCTGCTCAACCCTTGTATTTTCGATCGTATATTTTACGTTCTTGATCGGCGTATAAATTGCATCGATGGGAATAACACCAATGGTCTTGTCGATATTTTTATTTTCTTCCGCGGGCAGGTATCCTCTTCCTTTCTGAATGGTAAGTTCAATATCCAGTTTTACGAAAGGTTCCATTCTGCAGATCAAAAGATCCGGATTGGTA
>CAYTFT010000323.1:0-3455 GCA_964437155.1 uncultured Chitinophagales bacterium
TGCAACATTATTTGCAGCTTCAGGAGCCGCGGTAGTAATGAGCTGGCCGAGTGCGTTATAGATGCTGATATCAAAATGATCCTGATAGCCCACAAAATTTTTAATGGAAACGGTGAACGGACCGCCGGTAGGTACAGGATAGACCAGTAATTCGGCGATATCGCCCGGCAAGGGTTCAATGGCATTGCAGCCGGCAGCAGATGTGAGAATGGAAGCCCTGTAGGTTTCGAGCACCGAACGCATTCTGTTCTTCTGCCCTTCGGTGAAAATATTCATGCATGCATCGTCGGTGTAATCCATATAATTATCGAACATGATACCCGGAAAAGTTGGCGAACAACTATCGGTGAGCGGGAAATCCGGACAGGAATACGTTGCATCTTCCTGAAGGGGTGTGTCATCGATGCCATCATCCCCGTCGCAGGAACTGCCATCATCACCCCAGGTATGCATTAACCCAAGCCAGTGCCCGATCTCATGCGTGCAGGTTCTGCCAAGATGATAGGGTTGCGAAGTAACATCCGCCAGGCCGAAATTTTTATAATCCACTACAATTCCGTCGACAGAGCAATCGGCACCGGGTGAAACCGCATAACCGAGAATTCCATTCTGCAGATTGCAGACCCAAATATTGAGATACGCGGAACAGGGCCATGCATCATCGCCGCCCTTATTGGTATTTTTCACGTATTCTGAAAAAGATAAAAGCCATTCGGTGGTATCCGTATGCGTCCGAATTATTCCTGTTGTAGAATCGCCGTTTGGGTCATAGGAAGCCAGACAGAAATTAATTTTAGTATCTGCGGCGAATGTTGAAAACGGGGAAGGCGTATTTGTTGTATCAGCATTTAATCTTCTGAAATCTTCATTGAGTACATTGATCTGGGTATACACGCGTTCATCCGGAAGATCCTGTGCAGCCGTATTGGAAACAATATGTACCACCACAGGAATAATATATTCGTCCTCCGTAATTTTTGCCTGCATGTGCGCCAGTTGATCTCTGATGCGCATGATCTGTTCAAAGCGCGCCGGATCAGAAATTTTCAATGCATCATTATAGGTTTCGGAATAACATTTTTGCAATTGTGCCTGTGCAGAAAAAGTAAAAATGACAGGAAGCGTTATGATTAAAATACGGAGGAAGGTTCGCATCAGTGTGAAAGATAAATATTTTTTTACATCTTGAGCTGTTTGGCATACTGCCGCCATTTTTCTATCACCATTTCCATGTCGGCAGGCAATGCAGTTTCAAAATACATTTCCTTTCCGGTGCGCGGGTGGATAAATCCGAGGGATTTTGCATGCAGCGCCTGCCGTGGGATCATTTCAAAACAATTTTCCACGAACTGCCGGTATTTATTGTAAACGGTTCCTTTCACTATTTTATTTCCGCCATAGGTTTCATCGCCAAAAATCGGGTGGCCGATTGACTGCATGTGGACGCGGATCTGATGGGTACGACCGGTCTCGAGCTGACATTCAATGAGACTGGTATATCCGAAATGTTCGAGGAGTTTATAATGTGTAACAGCATGTTTCCCGTATTCACTGCCTTCGGGATATACGGTAAATAATTTCCTGTACCGCTGATGCCTTCCGATATTGCCAATAACTGTCCCTTCGGGTTGTTCGAATTCCCCCCATACCAGCGCAATATATTTTCTGCGGATGGTATGATCAAAAAATTCCTTTGCCAGGTGCGCCATCGCGAGCTCATTCTTTGCAGCGATGATGAGTCCTGAAGTATTTTTATCAATTCTGTGAACAAGTCCCGGCCGGAAAGGCTCTTTTTCATTTTGCGGCAGTTGTTCAAAATGATATAACAATGCATTCACCAATGTTCCGCTGAAATTTCCCAAACCGGGATGCACGACCATTCCCGGGCGTTTATTAATAAGAATTACATCATCATCTTCATACACGATATCGAGTGGAATATTTTCGGGGCGGACATCATACTTCGCCGGTTTTTGCGGGAGGACAACCACAATTTCGTCAAATGGTTTTATTTTATAATTTGACTTGACCGGTTTACTGTTCACAAGGATACATCCCGCAGCAGCGGCCGTCTGAATTTTTGTTCGGGAAATATTTTCTATGCGATTAAAAAGCCATTTATCGATCCGCATAGGTTCCTGCTTCCTGTCGGTGGTGACACGGTAATGCTCATAAAATTCTTCCTCTTCAGCTCCGTTGCTGTCGTCATTTAATTCAATATCCTCTTTATACTCTTCCATCAGAATAAACGGCATTCAAAAACAGTTTCAAAATTTCTTTTTACGGCATTTTTTACTTCTTCCATATCCAATACACGGCCGGTTTCTTTTTGCAGACTTGTAACGGCTTTATCCTGAATACCACAAGGGATGATATAATTAAAATACGAGAGATCCGTATTTACATTAAATGCAAATCCATGCATTGTAACCCAGCGGCTGCAACGAATACCGATGGCGCAAATTTTCCGTGCGGCGGGTTTGCCGGGATCGATCCAGACGCCTGTAACACCGGGGAGGCGTTCTCCTTTTACATTGTATTCGGCAAGAGTCCGGATAATAACTTCTTCGAGGCTCCGTAAATATTTACCAAGATCGGTAAAGAAAAGATCCAGGTCGAGGATCGGATATCCCACGATCTGGCCCGGTCCGTGAAATGTTACATCTCCTCCCCTGTTGATATGCACAAGTGCAATTCCGTTTTCTTTTAAAAAATGCTCGTTGAACAGAACATTATTTTCTTTTGCATTTTTCCCGAGCGTGATCACCGGATTATGTTCGACGAATAATAACTGATGCTCATAGGTAAGTTGTTTATCCTCCGGTAATAAACGGTTCTTTAATTTGCGTGCGACAATATCATCAAAAATACTTTCCTGCAGTTTCCATGCATAATTGTACTCCATGTGGCCGAGGTCGCGAAATTTAACGAGCTGCATGGTTTATTGCTCCAGTGATTTTTTTAATGTATCCAGTATTTCAATCTGAATGGGATCCACATTTTGCATTTCTGATAAATAATAACTCAGCCAGTCGCCGATATGGATCAGGTGTATCATTTTCATGAAAGGGGTTGTTCCGTTTGCATGAACGGTATGCACGCTGTTCACCTTCGGCAGGATCATTCCGGTGCAGAGATCGAATCTCTTTTTTATCTGCGGATGATCATTTTCATCCCGCAGCATAACAACAGATATATTTTTATCGGTACCGTGAAAAGCGACCAGTTCATTATGATTCATTTCAGGGATGCTGTTTGCAAAGCAATGCATTTTTGCATTTTCATTTATCTGCTGCTTCCAGCGGACGGCAATGCCTGTATGCGCAGCGGATGCATATATAACCGGAACGGTATTATGCAGTTCTTTTGCCAGTTCGCCGGCGATCCATTTAATATTTTCCTTTTCTGTTGTGAGATGATCAGCTGCTGCCCTGATCTCATCAAGTACCTGATAG
>CAYTFT010000324.1:0-3436 GCA_964437155.1 uncultured Chitinophagales bacterium
TGAATACCTGCCCGAACACGCAGAGGGCGGGGTGAATTGATTTTCCTGTGAACATGATTCTCTACGCGTATGCATAATTAAGTGTGTCAATTTAAAGACCAGCAAATTGACAGCTAATGGAAAACGAAAAATTTGAATTTGAAGAATTTGTCCGGGACGCAGCGTAGGAAACCTGCACCGCATAAGGCGTGTTTTTACTCTATCTTTTTCCCGAAATAATGTTCGCAATTGGGTCCCATTCCGGCGCAATAAGAATAGTAGAGACTATCCGGAACATAAAATATTACGACCCTGTGGCCGTAAGGAGTGAGTGGGGCAGACCATGTGTTGCTGAACGAGTCATAAGAAACATAAGTACTGGAAACGTAATCATCAATTTCAAATAAAATTTCTTTTTCGTCATCCAACGCAGTGATAACGATTGTATCAACACCAATGCTGTCATTCACCATAATGTCATTATAAAAATCCCAGTAATAGTGATAATGCTGACAGATATACATTCCTTCCAAAGTATATTTAATATCGAAAGCGGCTAATATAGTTTCTTCGTTATCATAACGGCATCCTATAAGGAATAAAACGCTGATGAAAGAAATTAATTTTAGCATAATGGGATCTGTAAGGTTAAAAATACAGAATAGCGTTGAATAATGTTTAAAGAGTGGCTCCGATATTATCCGGTTCAGGTTCATCACCAGCGTTGATTGTTTGACAATTATTGAGGTGAATGCCTGCCCGAACACGCAGTGGGCGGGGTGAATTGATTTTCCTGTAAACATAATTCTCTATAGCATCTCAACTCCAAAAACCCGCGACCGCACCCTACCGCCGCTTTATAGCCCCGACAGCAGCGGCACCGCCCCGCGGAATGTTTGCGTATGTGGAAACAGAGCGTAATTGCGGGGCGTACAGCGGATGGCGGGTGCGCGGGTGGGAGGATGGATGCGGGTTGTTGCTCCCAAAAATGATGCGTAATTTTTTCTTCTGCATATATTCGACTTTGGTTTCAGGAGTTACATTTGTGGTTCTATTGAAAACTGGTTTAAACGTATTTTTCTATGTATAGATTTTTTGCAGTGATGGTTTGTGCCGTTTTGTATTGCGGGCCTTTAGCTGCCCAGCATCAGGCCGGCACATTATCGTGTCAGCTTGGGTATGATGGTGCCGTGCATGCAACGAAATATCAGTCGTATTACAGTGGTGTGCAACTCGAAAATGATACAAGCGCTGCGGCTACACAAATGTTTGCCGTTACGGTTGAATATAATATTCTCAACTGGCTGAGTTCGGGTTTGACGCTCAACTCCGGTTCTTATATTGAGGATCCTGAAGATGCTGAGGCGAACGGGAACAGCGTATGGTTTTTGTCGCTGGATACGCGCGCCTATCCACTCAATCATGAAAAATTCAATATGTATCTTGGTTTTGATGTCGGACTTACGCGTCTCGAAATTAACCGGATTAATTCTTTTACTGCAGATGATCTTCAATATCATTACAGCGGTCCGCATATTGGCGCTTTCGCGGGATTTAACTGGTATTTATTCAACGTCGCCGGCATCTTTTTTCAAATGGGATATGCGCAGCATAATTTTCAGCTCGATGATTATGCAGTGAATACCATTCCGCAAAATCTTACGGGATATTCTGCAGATCTTACAACGTATGGTGTTGATGTACGCATTGGTGTCGACATCAGGATTGATGCGCTGGTGAAATAACGTGGTGCGGATTTAGCGCATCGGATCCGTTGCGCGGAGAAATTTTAATTCTGTTTACCTTTGCTGCATGCGACGCATTTCTGCTGATTTTATTTATCCTGTTTCTGCATCTCCCGTTACGCATCATGTTTTAATTCTGGAAGACGACGGTACGATCGCAGATCTGCAGCCTGCAGAAAATTTTGAACCATCGGTTGTACAAAAATTCGAAGGTGCACTCGTCCCGGGATTTATAAATGCGCATTGCCATCTCGAATTATCGCATCTCCGCGGGAAATTTCCGGAGAAAACAGGATTGCCCGAATTTTTGATGAACGTTATGCGCACGCGGGAAAATGATACGGATGCAATTGTTGCGGCAATGGAAAATGCGGAAGAGGAAATGTTCAGAAACGGAATCGTTGCCGTGGGAGATATTTCCAATAATGCAATTTCATTTCCGATCAAGGCAAAGCGAAAATTATTTTATCACACGTTTATTGAACTGATCGGATTCGATCCGTTTTATGCAGGAAAAGCAATGGAAGGAGGTGAGCAATTATTATCTGCAGCAAGAGGTTTTGGTTTGCATGCATCTTTTGCACCGCATGCACCTTACAGTGTGAGTGGCGAGCTTATCCGGCAAATAAATAAACATTGTTTTGAAACGGGAAAACCCACGTCCATCCACATGCTCGAAAGCAACGATGAAAACGAATTGTATGTTCAGGGGACGGGTGGTTACCGGAAATTATACCGCGATCTGCAAATACCTGTCGCTTTTTTTGAACCGACAGGAAAAACTTCTCTGGAAAGTTTATTGCCGTTTTTTAATAAGGAGGTGAAGACATTATTCGTGCATAATACCATCGCCACCGCATGGGATGTTGAATGGGCGGAAGACTTGCATCAAAAAATATTCTGGTGCTTTTGTCCGAATGCAAATTTGTATATCGAGGACCGTCTCCCGGATATTCCGATGCTGATGAAAAGTGTGCAGTATATAACCATCGGCACCGACAGCCTTTCGTCCAACCGGGGATTATCGGTGCTGGAGGAACTGAAGACGATACAGAAAAAATTTCCGGAGATAAAAACGGTTGATCTTGTGCGCTGGGCAACTTTATATGGCGCGAAATTTCTGGATATCGATTACCGGTACGGTTCGTTCGAAAAAGGTAAAAAGCCGGGGGTGAATTGTATAACACATCTAACACAGGAGAACGCACTTTCGGAGCAATCAGGCGTGCAGAGAATTATTTGATGCAGGTATATCTTGCCATACGCCAACGTCTTCACCCGTAAATCAATATGTATCTTTGCAGGGAAATTTTATGACACTGTCGTTACCCACTTTCGAAGAATCCCTCAACAAAGAGATTGTTGAACGCGGATATGATTATTATTGCGAAGGGCGCGTTAAAAATGCATTTCAGATCAACAATTATGAATGGCAGGCGGTAGTGCAGGGATATGATGATCACCGCGTTTCGCTGCTCATCAAAAATGATCAGATTACAAGATTCAAATGTGATTGTTCGGAAGGCTTACGGGGTGTTTGTTTGCATATTGTTGCCGTGCTTTATTTTATCCGGGAGGAAGGCCAGTATCTAAATGTTTCGGATAAAACGGGTTTTACGGAGATAAGGGATGCGTTGAGTTATTATCCTCCGCATGTGCTGCGTTATATTATTCTGAAATATGCGGCCGACAGCAAAGATTTCCGGAAATTT
>CAYTFT010000325.1:0-3436 GCA_964437155.1 uncultured Chitinophagales bacterium
CGATAAGAATACTATTATTTGTTTCTCCGCAATCGGCGCCGCCATTCGGCTCCACCTCATCCGTTGGCGCGGTAACATAATCTGCCGCAACCGTATTTGTCCAAAAAATTACCTGATACGGTTTTGCATAATAATTCGGATGCCCGCTGGCGGAATGGATCTTAAAATAATAGGTGCCTGCGCCATTTCCGCTGGTTCCGCCTATCGGCAGATAACATTGAAACCGGTCTGATGGAAACGGCTGGTCGCCGGCATCCACTTTTGTCCACGTCATATTTTCGATCCACCCTTCCACGGCGCCGTTGTCTTCCCATGCGCCGCCGTCGCGGTGATTATAGATCATGTCGGCGACCATTTTCAGGCCAACGGCATTAAAGGAATCCTTGCAGTTTTCAAATCCCTCGCGGTCGCCCCAGCGCGCAGGGCCAAAATCGCCGATATCGTAATAATCGCGCACATTATATCCCATGCTGGTGGAGCCGGAGATCGATTTCGCCAGCGGCGGAAGCCAGATATACGTAAAGCCCGCATCACTGAGCGCATCGGCCTCAGCAGCGAGGTAATCTATCTGATTACCAATGCCGGGATAGTAGATCTGATAATCCCATTTCCAGCCCTGCATCATGATATCAGGAGCCTGTGAATAGGAATGTATTGAAACGGTTGCAAAAAGAAATAATGCGAACAGCCTGCGTGAATTGAATTGCATATTGCTTTGTTTGAGAATGCCGGATCACCCGCCATTCATAAGCAAAATTACAATTTGCATCTTTGTCGGGTGAACGTCTGTTGCGGGCAGGATAATTATCTGTTTAACGGACGGGCAAAATAACCGGAGGGAGGTACATGTAATAACAGATCCGGTAAATTTCATTGTATGAAAAAATCTGTATCCGTTAACACCAGATCTTTTTTTTCTTTTCTGCACATTTTTCTGCCGGTGCTATTTTTTTGTATTTCCGGTATTCCGGTTTTCGGACAGATAACGATCGTTGTAATTAATGCAGATGCATTTCCCGATTCTGTGCGTAATCATTTATTTATCGCCGGAAATTTCAATGGCTGGGATCCGGGGGATGTAAATTTTCAATGCAAAAACAACAACGGTAAATATGCGCTCACCTTCACTCCGCCGAAAGAAATAAAAGTAGTTGAATTTAAATTTACCCGCGGCACATGGGACAAGGGTGAGGTTTTGGAGGATGGCGGGTTTAAGTCAAACCGCATATATACATATTCACCCGGCATGGTGGTGGAGGAAACAATAGATGGCTTTGAGGATCTGACAGATAAAAAACAAAAATTACCGAATCCTGATGTTATACAGTTTGCTGTTTATTCGGAGGAATTAAAACGCGAGAAAAATATCCGTGTTTATCTTCCTTGTGATTATGCTGCATCAACTAAAAAATATCCGGTATTGTATATGCTCGACGGACAGAATTTATTTGATGATGTATATGCTTTCAGCGGTGAATGGGGCGTGGATGAATGCATGGATTCTGTTTGTGCGAAGGGATTTATTACACCTATTATAGTGGGGATCGATCATGCAGGTCCGTTGCGGCTCACCGAATATTCACCCTGGAAACTCGAAGGCGCATACAGCGCTTATGGCGGGGAAGGAGATGCATTCTCTGATTTCCTTGCCAATTCGCTGAAACCGAAAATTGATTCTTTATACCGGACAGAACCCGGTCGCGAAAGCACAGCGGTAGCGGGAAGCAGCATGGGCGGACTGATGAGTTTATACATTGCAATGGATCATGCGGATCTGTTTTCGATGGCCGGAATATTTTCTCCTGCATTTGAAACGAGCAGCGAAAATTTTAAATATGCTGCTCAGTTTATTCCGCTGCAACCGTTGAAATTTTATTTCATTTGTGGCGGTCATGAAGATGGCGGAGAAATGGTGGCGAATATGGAAAAGATGTATCAGATATTGTCAGAAAAAAATTCTCCTTTTCTCAATATCCGCTTCCTCATCGACGGCCCCTCCACCCATTCCGAATCTTTCTGGCGCAGTGAAATGTATAATGCTGTGATGTGGTTCTTCGGGGAGTAATTAAATAAGTGTTTTTACTGTAAGGGCGGTTGTGGTTATTAGCCGGTAAGGCGGTAAGCAAATTTGCCTGTATCAAATCATCTGAATATTTTTGAATATTTATTATTTGTTTAACCCTTAAATAGTTTTAGTGAAAAATTCAACTCTTTCTGAACGCGAGGAATACCTCGCCACCAGAATTGTTAATGCGGCTTTTGTTGTGCATAAAGAATTAGGTCCCGGATTGTTAGAAAAGGTCTATGAGGTTTGTCTCGAACATTTATTGAGAAAGGAAGGAATTAATGTGAAACGCCAGGTTGGGATTCCAATTGTATTCCAGGGATTAAGTTTTTCTGAAGCGTTAAGACTTGATCTGCTTATAGACGATTTGATAATTTGTGAGATAAAGGCGGTTGATGATGTCAATCCGGTCTGGCAGGCACAGGTTCTCAGCCACTTGAAACTTACAGGTCTTCGTTTGGGATTTTTAATAAATTTTAATGTGCCGGTGATCAAGGCTGGGATAAAAAGATATGTTATTTAAATTATCGATGAGCGGCCACTAAGACGCCAAGACACTAAGGCTCACAAAGAAATTGCCCTATGAATTAAGATATATTGTTTGGCGAGAGAAATGCATTGTTAATAATTGTACTTTTGTTGAATTCACCGGATATATGAACATTGACGGCTAATTATTAATACCAATTACTCTTAGTGATCCTTAGTGTCTTGGTGACTTAGTGGCATAAAAATTCTTTTATGAAGAAAATTCTATTTTGGCTTTGGCTGATTTCCTGTTCGGTTAATGTATATTCTCAATCCGACATCTTCGGACTTGCGAGCCCGGTGATGATGGAGCCGGATACGACGGTGGTGCATTTAGGAGATTATTTTACTGATCTGCAGAAAATTAAAAGCGCCGGAAAGATCGATGGTTGCACCGTAACCCTGTCGCCCGATCATTCCACCGTCACCATTATTAATAAATCTATGACTGCCCCGCTCACCGAGCTGATTATTCAAAGCGTAGAAACGGAGTATTCTATTCCCGTAAAACGATCAATAAAAGAAAAAATCCCATTCACTTTTGACCCGCAGGGAAAAAATTATTCAACAGTAGCACTCGTTGGAGAAATGACCAACTGGAATCCCGAAAAAATCATCCTTAAAAAAGAAAATAACCGCTGGACAACCACTCTTCTTCTCAATCCCGGAAATTACCAATATCAGATTGTTGCCGACGGAAACTGGTTTCTCGATCCGGGAAATAAAGATTCTGTAGACAACGGGATCGGCGGTTATAATTCTGTTTTACATGTGGGCAAACAACGTAAGAACAGTCCGAATTCCTTGCTGGCATATCTGCATGGAAACGATTCTATTTTGATT
>CAYTFT010000326.1:0-3434 GCA_964437155.1 uncultured Chitinophagales bacterium
TTCAAATCCGATATACTCTGCAAAAATATTAAGTGTCCAGGCATACTCCTCCCTAAGTGTTGTGTCAATTTTAATTTTTATAACGGGAGCTGCAGCAGTGTTCACAATGTCAGTAACAGATTAAAATACATGATAAATTATTTCCCATTGCAGACGGACATTCTTCATTTTAATAAATGCTGATCCGTTACTGCCCTGCAAAAAATGCGATTATCAGATATCGAATTTAATTCCCTGCGCAAGGGGTAATTTCGTTCCGTAATTAATTGTATTTGTTTGCCGGCGCATGTATGCCTTCCAGGCATCACTTCCGCTTTCCCGTCCGCCGCCGGTTTCCTTTTCACCGCCAAACGCACCACCAATCTCAGCGCCGCTGGTTCCGATATTCGCATTTGCGATACCGCAATCACTGCCCGCATGCGAAAGAAATTTTTCCACCTCGGGTAAATGCGTGCTCATGATCGCACTGCTCAATCCCTGCGGAACATTATTATGCATTTTAATCGCTTCATCAATATCCGCATATTGCATCACATATAAAATGGGTGCGAACGTTTCGTGCTGTACCATCGAAAATTCATTTTTCGCTTCAATGATACACGGCTTTACGTAGCATCCGCTGGTATATTCTTCTCCGCTGCAAACACCGCCTTCAACAAGTATTTTTCCGCCTTCGGAAACTGCTTTATCGATGGCACTGAGATAATCCTCCACGGCGCCCTTGTCAATAAGCGGCCCCACATGATTATTTTCATCCAGCGGATTGCCGATACGCAACTGACTGTATGCTTTCGTTAATTTCTGAATAAAATCGGCATACACGCTTTCATGAATAATTAATCTCCGTGTTGTAGTGCACCGCTGTCCGCATGTTCCTACAGCGCCGAAAACACTCGCGCGAATTGCAATTTCCATATTGGCATGTTCTGAAATAATTATTGCATTATTTCCGCCCAATTCCTGAATTACTCTTCCCAGTCTTTCCCCCACAATACCACCGATTCTTTTTCCAACGCGTGTCGAACCGGTTACAGAAATTAACGGAACACGTTTATCTTTTGCGAGCTCTTCGCCAATTGCCGCATGCGCAACCATTAAACAGGAAACACCTTCCGGCACCTGATTATCGCGCAAAACATCGCCGATCAGTTTTTGCGTAGCGATCGCACTTAATGGCACTTTCGAACTCGGCTTCCAAATACAAACATCGCCGCATACAAAAGCCAGTGCAGCATTCCAGCTCCACACCGCAACAGGGAAATTAAATGCAGTGATAATTCCGCAAATCCCAAGCGGATGCCATTGCTCATACATACGATGCAGGGGACGTTCACTGTGCATGGTGAGACCGTATAATTGCCGCGATAATCCAACGGCAAAATCGCAGATATCGATCATCTCCTGCACCTCTCCCAAACCTTCCTGCAAACTTTTTCCCATTTCATACGAAACAAGTTTTCCAAGATCATTTTTATGCGCACGCAGTTTTTCTCCTATCTGCCGTACCACTTCACCTCTTTTCGGCGCGGGCCACATCCTCCATTCTTCAAATGCCGCCTGTGCCTTTTGTATTAATATTTCATATTCGTCGCGGCTCGCACCCCTGCATGCTGCGATCAGTGCTCCATCTACCGGAGAAAAACTTTCGATCATTTTGCCCTCACCCGGAAGCCAGTGTAAACCGGTAGAAACCCCGCTGTTCATTTGCTCAATGCCCAGTGCCCGCAATTCATTTTCTATCTGATGCCCTTTCATTAAAGTATCCATTTTGTAGCAATTTTAAGCTGTAAAATTACCCTGAAAAAACCGATTTTCCGCTGCAGCATAATTTTTAAGTGGAGCAATCACCCGCATCCACCCACCCAAACCGCACACGCGCTATCCGCTCCTACTAAAGCGACAAAAGTCCGCTTTAGTATCCGCTGCTATCGCGGCTAAAAACCATCCGCCTGCCACCGCCGGTGCCATTCGGAAAATACAGCCAGCAAAATAAATTTCATTTGCAGGCAGTGGTATCGGTTTAACGTGCCAGGCCAATTGAATACATTTGTATAAAAGAAATTCTATGGCAACAAAGAGCAAGGCAATAGATCAGTACATCGGAAAATCACAGGAATTTGCAAAACCCGTGCTTTTACACTTCCGGGAACTTGTACATAAAGTTTGTCCCGATGTAGAAGAAAAAATAAAATGGAGCTTTCCGCATTTCGATTATAAAGGACAAATGCTTTGCAGTATGGCTGCATTTAAAAATCATTGCGCCATCGGGTTCTGGAAAGCCTCCCTGATAGACGAAAAACTGGTGGAAAAAGCAAAGACCGAAGAGGCCATGGGCCATCTTGGCAAGGTCACCGCATTGAAAGATCTGCCCTCCGACAAAATACTCACTGCTTATATTAAAGCCGGGATGAAATTAAATGAAGCAGGTATATCTGTTAAAAAACCGGCTGCTGCCGTAAAAAAAGAAATTGTCATACACCCGGCATTATCAACTGCCATCAAAAAAAATAAAAAAGCCGGCGTTACCTGGCAAAAATTCAGCGACGCACATAAAAGAGAGTATACGGAATGGATCAATGAGGCCAAAACGGATGTTACGCGCAACAGGCGCATTGATACAACAATTGAATGGCTCAGCGAAGGAAAATCACGCAACTGGAAATATAAATAGCATATTATTCTGACACGAATAATTTTGTATGCATCATTGCATCTCCTGACCGTCTTTTCAGATATCGAGTTTGCGCATTATTTCAAATATGTTCGCAGTGTTCAGTTTCAGCATAAAACTGATCTTCTCTGCATAATTGATATCATCCGGAAATTGTTCCTGTAACTCCTGACTCATAACGAGCGGAAAATAAATCTCGAAAATATTATTCGGTATACGCAGCATGATCCCTGCATCATACATAAAGGGCTTAAAATCGGATGGCCAGAAGGATGATCCGTTATAACCGAGATCAAGGAAAAAGGCGACCGGTGATTTAGGTATCGGCGCTTCAAAATTGGCCGCAAACAACATCTGATCGGCAAAATTTAAATTTGGATCCGTGACGGGTACTTTAAAATTACCGTTGTTCGTCGAAAACTGCCGCGATAAAATACCGGTTTCCGCATTTCTGCCGAAATAGATCTCATCATATAAATAATCGGTATAACCGGTACTGCCGTTCATGGTAAATAAATGCCTTACCTCTGTATGATCATTCGTAATAAATCCTCCTCCAAATATCCGCAGATCAACGCCCTGTTTACTTCTCGGATAATTAAACCGGATCGTAAAATCTGCCGTCAGCTTGGAATAATCGGAACCGACTTCAGCTCTTGCAATCAGGGATAAAGGATAATTTGTTGTTTTATTTTGTAATGTATAGGTTAATTCATTCGCCATATAATCATCCGGAAGCAGATCAATGGTAATGCCGTCCTCA
>CAYTFT010000327.1:0-3421 GCA_964437155.1 uncultured Chitinophagales bacterium
GGACCAAAATCATCAACTGAATTCGGATCCTGTTTCGGGTTATGCGGAAATAACCGGATATCACCGTACCGTATCTTATCAAAATGATTTAATGAGATATTCTGCACCGATGGATTCGCTGAAAGTTTTTTATAGTCAGCAATGCTCATATTTGCAACCAGCGTAATATTTTTTCCCATGATGATGGTGTCTTCAAAATCCATGGTGTTCAATCCCATATCGGTCAGAATATTTCCTGCGGAGGTAATATTAATATTCTCCTTAAATAACACATCATAGGATTTCTGCTGATCCTCGGCGACAAATGCTTTTTGTCCGTTCACATATAAAATTCCGTCCACCACACTGAGTGAATCACCCGGCAACCCTACACAGCGCTTGATATAATTATCTCTTTTATCTACAGGCCTGTAAGCGAGTTCCCCCGATGCGATATACCGCATCCGCATTTTATTGTAATAATATGCGAATGGCTTTTCCGGATTCTTGCTTTGTATATCGTAATTGCGCATTGCTTCGGCATCATTCATCACCAGGGAATAATAACTGTTCTGCTGACTCGGAAGAAATACCGTATCGCCTTCAGGAAAATTAAATACTACAATACTGTTGCGGTGAATGGGTTCAAGCCCCGGAAAACGCATGTAAGGTAATTGCACTTTATCTGAATAGGCCTTTGTATTAATTACAGGCATTGTATGATGCGCAAATGGAAATGCAAGCGGTGTAATAGGAAAGCGTGCACCGTAATGGAATTTACTCACAAACAAAAAATCGCCGGCTTTTAATGTGCTTTCCATTGAAGTAGTCGGGATCGTATACGCTTCAAAGAAAAATGTACGTATCACTGTCGCGGCAACAACTGCAAATGCAATGGCATCTGCCCATTCCCGTCCGCCTGATTTTTTTTCTGATTTATGCGGACCGATATATTTTATTTTCGGATCAAACGCGATCATGGGAAAATAGATATACGGAAACATCATGGAACCCACATAGGCCCAGAAAGAATCTTTTCCGAAAACTTTTGAAATTTCATTAGCCACCAGCAGCCAGATCACAACATTTAATACGGGGATCAACAGCATTACAAACCACCAGATGCTTTTTCCGGAAATGCGTGTGCAGAGATAAAAATTATATACAGGAACCAGTGCTTTCCATCCGGCAATTCCCGCTTTTTCAAATAATTTATACAACCCGGTCAGGGTACCGGCAATTGTGAAAACAAAGAATATCCAGTAACCTACAGGAATAATACTTTCCATTGATGATTTTTTGTATAAAAAAACGAATGATGAGGCGACAAAACTATCTAATTTCGATGAATTGACGTTTTACGTCTTTCAACATCCGGCTTCACCGGTAACCGGATTCGTCGCCGGCTGCAGGGTTTTCAAAAAGGATATATTCAACCGGATAACTATACCAGGAACGGAGTATTTTCCATTGCGTTTTAAGCCGGTCCTCTGTCGGTTTTGTGATCTCATTCATTATATTGCTGTAGAGTACATAACGGTAATTACCGAGTTTAGTGGTATCCAACGTTCCGTATTGCCTTGTATCGTTCGTCAGGTCGGTCAGTGAAAATGGCCTGTAATCCGGAAAAGCAGTATATACCTCACTGCAGTCGATATGCATGGAATCAATATATGTTCTTCCTTCCTGCCTGAACGTAAAGTAGGAGAGATGTGCCAGCGATCCGTCGCCCCAGCTATATTCAAAAACCGAGTTTTTCATTTGCGGATATGCAAAAAAATGATGTGCAATAAATACCAGCGAAGTGATTCCGGTAAGCACCTGCATTTTCCTTTCTGCAATTACTGTCTTCCCGATCACACCAAAAGCAACGATCAATAATAATTGTGCAGGAAGCAGATAGCGGATCAGTACCGGATTTTTGAAGGGGACGAGGAAAATTGCAAAAACGAACAGCGTAATTATCAGCATCCGGTGGACCGGTTGCCTGATAAAATCTTTTCTGTTGATGATCCACGCATACAACAGGGTTATTACCGGAATTATCATCCCGAATTCAACCAATCGTATTGCATACTCAAATGCTTTTCCCCCGAGATAAATTCCGGTCACCGTTCCACGCCCGCTGCTCCAGCTGCCGTTTGATGGCACCAGCCAGAAACCATAGACAGTGTATTCCCACAGAATATATAACACTGCCGGAATTATACAAACTACATAAAACAGAACCCTCCTGAGCAGGGCCCGGAATTGAACCGGATGATTGAAAATCTCGATGCAAAAAAAGATCGTCACAGCGATCCAGCCACGTAAACTGATGCATAACGAAACGATAATCGCAATCGCCAGTTTTTTCCGGTTTTCAGTGAGGATCGCGTTCAATCCTGTGAAAAACATTGCCGTCAGCCAAACATCTGCGCTCATGGCTGCAACCTGCGCCAGCAAAACGGGATTAAAAATGAAAAGGAGCAATGCGATGGTCTGACCGCGCTGTTCAACTCTGTTTTTCAGTAGGATATAAAATTGTGTGAGAAGAAGGAGAACACCTATGAGGGATAAAAAATGCACCACCCACAGGCTTTTTCCGAAAACGGCCCAAAGCGTTGCAACCAATGCCGGGTAGAATACCGGATGCCCGGTTGGCATCTCTTCCGGCAGTTCCCAGTGGGTAATTCCCTGTGAAAATATCTGCACAGCCGGGGCGCTTATCAGCGTTACCTGGTCCCCCGAAAACGGTAATCGCACCACCATTACCGTAAAAAGGCAATAAAAAAGGATCGCTGTCTTCACGAGCACCGGCGGAGAGAGTACCTTGTCCCAAAGCTTTGATGAATGAGTGCCGGCGCTTAATTTCATTGGACTATTTCTGACAAGATGACAGTATATTCAGTAAATTTGCATCAAACTTAGTAAGAAATGTACGATAATAATCCTACACTGGAGGGATTGGGTCTCAACAAACCGCTGGAAGAGTTCAGGCAGGGGGAGGCTTTGGGAATGGTGGCGCTGGAAAATAACGGTGCAACCAGACGATTTTACATTGAAAGTTATGGCTGCCAGATGAATTTCAGCGACAGTGAAATTGTTGCGTCTATCTTACATGCGGATGGTTTCGGATTGACGAAGAATTTTGAGGAAGCGGATCTTATTTTATTGAATACATGTGCTATCCGGGATAATGCCGAACAGCGCGTCCGCAATCGCCTGAAAGAATTAAGAAGCGTAAAAAAACACAAACCGGATGCCCTAATCGGCATGTTGGGATGCATGGCAGAGCGCCTCAAAACCGATCTGCTCGAGGAAGAAAAACTGGTGGATATTATTTGCGGTCCGGATGCATACCGCGACCTGCCAAAACTGATCGCAGGTGCCGATGATGGACAGAAATCGGTAAACGTATTATTAAGCAGGGAAGAAACATACAGTGATATCAGTCCGCTTC
>CAYTFT010000328.1:0-3403 GCA_964437155.1 uncultured Chitinophagales bacterium
ATCTGCTTCCCGCACACGGCGCATGGCGGTGATTTCAAGACCCCGGCGGTCCGGACATGGATTTGTACTCTGCGCCGCATATCCCTTAAAAAAACATATCTTTGCCCGCTCAAATAAAAAATCTATGAAGAAATTTCTTTTTTTACCCATAGCGCTTGTCATAGCCGTTATGGTTTCCTCATGCAAAGAAACAAAGGTGCAGAACGTCAAAATGGAAAACGCTTCTGACTCTCTGAGTTATGCAATTGGTTACAATATCGGCCAAAGCTTCAAACAACAAAAGATTCTTGATGTGAATACCGAAATGATGGCGCTTGTCATCAATGCGATCATTCACGGAGATACACTGAATCTGAAAATGAACGACTCTTCTTCCATTGCTTTCCTGAATACCTATATGCGTAAAAAGCAGGAAGCAGAGGATGCGGCAGCCAAGGAAGAAGGCCGCAAATGGCTGGAGGAAAATGCAAAAAAACCGGGTGTAAAAACTACACCATCCGGGCTCCAGTATGAAGTGATCAATACAGGCAATGGATTACAACCGACTGATAATGATACTGTTGTAGTAAATTATACGGGTAAACTGATCGATGGAACCGTATTCGACAGTTCTATCCAGACCGGACAACCGGCTACATTCAGAATCAGGCAGGTAGTTGCCGGATGGGCTGAAGGATTGAAAATGATGCACGAAGGCGATAAATGGAATCTTTATGTCCCGTCAGAACTCGGTTACGGGCCGCAGGGTTATCAGGGAGTCATCCCGCCGAATGCGACTCTGGTATTTGAACTCGAACTGGTGAAAGTGAAACCGGGTAAACCGGCGCCTGTCAAATAAGGAAAAATATACAGCATAAAAGCCACGTCTCAAGCGTGGCTTTTTTATTGCCTGTGCAGGAAATGCGGAAAACGGCAAAAATTGTCCCGGCGCAGATTTTACCTATACTTAACATTTAATTAAATTTACATTCAAAATCAGACCAACCACTTACATGAAGAAATTTGTACTCCTCTCCTTTACACTGGCAGCTATTCCGTTTTTATCTGTTAAGGCACAGAAATTAAATTCAAATCCGCATTTCACGGAGATGGATTATCCTGCCAAACTGGAGACCGTTACCCTGGATTCTACCACACTTCCCATTGTGTTGATCAATACCGATGGCGAGGATATCGTGGATGAACCGCGCATAACAGCATCCATGGGAATTATTTGTAATGCTGCCGGCACGTATAATCACGTTACAGATCTCTGTAATAATTACAACGGATATGTATCCATCGAATTAAGGGGTTCCTCCTCGCAGTCTTTTCCGAAAAAAGGATACAGCTTTGAATTACAGGATGAATATGGTGTGGAACAGAATGTTCCGATCATGGGAATGAAAGACGATAATGACTGGATCCTTTACGGGCCGTATACCGATAAAACAATGCTGCGTGATGCACTTGCGTATCATCTCGGAAAACTTCAGGGTTATTACAGTCCCGATTTCAGATTTTGTGAAGTGGTACTGAACGGGAGTTATCAGGGCGTTTATCTGATGCTGGAAAAAATAAAAGTCACCGGCGACCGTGTTGACATTGATGAAATGACAACGGCTGATATTTCCGGAGAAGACCTTACAGGCGGATATCTTATTAAAGTGGACAGAAGTGATGAATATCTGGGTGGAACGGATTATTTCACATCCGATTATGCCGGTACCGGCTGGCCGTATGATGTAATGTATGTATATGTAGATCCTACTCCTGAACTTATTACCACTGCACAAAAAAATTATATTCAGGGATATATTGACGATTTCGAGGATTGCATAAATTCTCCATCCAAATATGATCCGGTTAACGGATATTATAAATATGTTGACCTGAATTCATTTGTTGATTTTTTTATCATCAATGAATTGAGCCGGAATGTGGATGCATATCGTTTGAGTACCTATCTGTATAAAAACAATGATGCACTCGGCGGGAAATTAAATGCAGGTCCGCTCTGGGATTTTAATCTCGCTTTCGGAAATGCAAATTACTGCACAGCCTGGACCACATCTGAATTTTTTACGGATTGCGGAACTGGTCCGGCATGGTGGTACGATCTGTTTGACGATCCTGTATTTCAACAACGGCTTACCTGCCGCTGGAATGAATTAAGAGAAAGTGTTTTCAGCACCGATTCGATCAATGCGTGGATAGACGCACAGGTGGCTTTGCTGGGAGATGCTGTTGACCGTAATTATGATACCTGGAACATTCTCGGCACGTATGTATGGCCGAATTATTATATCGGCTCTACGTATACTGCGGAAATTAATTATTTGAAATTATGGATCGGCGCTCGTCTCGGATGGATGGATGCTAATATGCCAGGTGACGGAGCAGTATGTGATATTGCAGGCGGATCTCCCATCACCATTACAGAAGTAAATTATAATTCAGATAATTATAACGACGGAAACTCATGGGTTGAATTGCATAATACAAGCGCAAATCCTGTGGATATTTCCAACTGGGTACTGAAGGATGAAACGCCGTTTAATTCTTATACCATTCCGGTTGGAACAACGATGGATCCTGATGAATATCTTGTTGTGCTTTCAGATATAGATACATTCTTTATGGTGCATCCCGAAGTAACAAATTATGTGGGTCCTTTCAACTGGGGATTTGATAATACTTCAGGAAGTGTGCGGTTATATGATAATGTGGGAGGGCTCATCCGCCAAATGAATTATCTTGATTCTGTTCCATGGCCGAAGGGCGCTGACGGCCTGGGCCCGAATCTGCAGATCGTGGATGAAATGGCGTCAGAAAATGATCCGGCAAACTGGATTGCAAGTTGCGTGCTTGGAACTCCGGGATTGCCGTATACGCCATGCGATTATCCTTTAATTGCAAGTGAAATAAATTATAATTCATTGCTGTCGTATAATCCGGGCGACTGGATCGAATTATGGAACCGCAGTACTGCAGCGATGAATATTGGCGGATGGATTTTACGTGATGCGAACAACAACAATATTTTCGTGATACCGAACGGCACAATACTCGATCCGGATGAACGACTGGTAATTGCGGACAGTCTGGCATCCTTCAACGAAAAATTCCCGACCGTTTCGAATGTTATCGGCGAACCTGCTTTTCACAGTTCCAACAGAGGTGATGCTGTCCGTTTATACGATCCCCTCGGTAAAATAAAATATTCGGTAAGATATAATGATAAAGCTCCGTGGCCGATTGATGCTGACGGTCTTGGATTTACATTGGAAAATGTAGATGCAGGCGGTAATCCGAATATTGCCACATCGTGGGTAGCCGGTTGTTTATACGGTTCCCCGGGAGTAGCGTTCGTGCTGCCTTGCCCGGATGCTATTGCAGATTATGATCCTGCACATCTGACCCT
>CAYTFT010000329.1:0-3384 GCA_964437155.1 uncultured Chitinophagales bacterium
CATCACCACTTGCAATAATCATTCCCTCTCGTTACACCTGCAGAAGGTGTTTACAATTGCCACAGCAAGTAATAACAGCGCGCCGCCGGTTGCAGAGTGCAGGCCGAATGTTTAAATTTGGCTTCAATTTACAGCCAATGTCTCTCCTCCCTTTCTTGTACAAATCACGGAACTGTATCCGTCTGATAGCTTTTTTATTTTTAATACCTGCTCTTCCGTTACAAGGAAATTGCAGTCTCTCGTGGTATGCTGTTCCGGAAATAACGGACGACACCATTCCCGAATTCCTTGTAGTGTATACCGATGATACGCTGCATGAAAATTTCCCCGCGGTCTACTCCTCCCTTACTATCGCATTATCTACCATACCTTCCGATTCGGTTGTGGTAACAGCATGGCCGGATGCACAGATCAATATTGGCGGCGGCGCCGGTTTGCCGGTTACCCTTGCATTTGGTCCGTATCCCGCTGCATTGATTCCCAAAGAAATTAAAGTAAAGCCGATTGATGACGCAATTTTTGAAGGATGGCATTCGGGAAATGTTACATTTACTGTCGCTACTTTGGATACCGCCTACGAGGATCTCCCGCTGGGGCCGTTCTCTTATACGATCGAGGATAATGATCTTCCCCCCGGCATTGACGCCGTTATCGATACCGATACATTTTTAACCGAGGGACTTCCCGGAATTGAAATGCTTATCGCTCTTGAATCGGTTCCCACTGATTCGGTTTTCATTACCATTGATCCGGATGACCAGTTGCGTATAACCGGAATACCCGGTGAGGCTGTAACATTGGATTATGCTCCGAATACTTCCGCATTGATCTATACACTGGTAAATATCCGTGCAGTGGATGATGCTGTTTTTGAAGGCCTGCATGCCGGAACTGTGCAATTTACGATCATCACTGCCGATACGATTTACAGTGATTTTATACTGGATGATGTTACCTGGAATATTTATGATAATGACAGCGCCCCTGCGATCGGATTATCACTTCCCGACACACTTGCACTAAATGAAAGCGAAGGACAAATTCCAGTGGCAATTTCGCTGCATTCCATTCCAACAGATACAGTTGTAATAAATGTAATTCCTGACGACCAGTTGCGGATCACTGCAATTGCCGCAGAACCTGTTGCATTGGTTTTTGCACCGAATGCCTCGGCACTCAACGATCATATTGCGAATGTGAAAGCATTTGATGATTTACTTATTGAAGGTGATCATACCGGAACCGTAAAATTTTCCATCGTAACATCTGATCCTGATTATGCTATCATGGAAATTGATTCCTTTCAGATCGCCATTACAGATAATGATAACGCACCGGGAATTATTTTCACCGACACTGCGGGACTTACCGCTGTTGAAGGCGGTGCTGCGCTTACATTCACTGTAGCACTTACAAGTATACCCGTGGAAATCGTCAGTATTAATTTTAATCCTGATTCGCAGATAGACCTGGGTGCCGGTAATGGTGCTCCAATTAATGTTAAATTGAAATCCGACAGCGCATTGATCCCGCATCCCGTGGAGATCCTTGCCTTCGATGATGCATTGTATGAGGGCCCGCATTCGGGAATTATTTTCTGCACGGTTAATACAACCGATCCTGTTTACATGTCCTGGATTTTACCAAACATGGCGATATCCATTACCGATAATGATATAGCTGGCGTTGCTCAGTATGATCCTTCTGTTTTCAATATCGCTCCGACGATCAGTAACGGCAGTTTTAATTATACTGTAAACCCGCAGCTGACGGGACTTTCAGGAGAAATATTGAATGCATCCGGTGCATGGGTTAAGCGCATTTCTTTAACGGATAATGCAGGAACTATAGATGCAACAGACCTCCCGGCAGGAGCCTATTTTATTTTTATCGCAAGCGGAGATAAAAAATATTTTTCCAGGGTGGAGATCATGCATTAATAATTATTCCGGTAATTATTTTAGTGAAATTTCAGTTTTGGTGACCTAAGTCATTAAATACAAGATGGGTTCCGGCCTAATTTTGAGGATCAAAAATCAGGCATGGCTGAACTCAGGGTTGTCGGAGAAAAAATAAAATGCTTCCATTGCGGTGACACCTGCACGACAACTGAATTTCATGCACAGGATAAATACTTCTGTTGTTTCGGATGCAAAACCGTATATGAAATTCTGCATGAAAATGCGTTGTGCGATTATTATGATATCACGCAGCATCCCGGCGTTTCACAGCGAAATAAGGTCAGCTCCCATAAATACGATGTGCTGGATGATGAAAAAGTAAAATCCCGTTTCATTACTTTCAGTGACGGCAAACAAAGCCGCGTGCAGTTTAATTTGCCGCAGATGCATTGCAGTTCCTGTATCTGGCTGCTGGAGCATTTACATAAATTAAATAAGGGAATTCTTTTTGCGCAGGTGAATTTTCCTAAAAAGGAAATTACCGTAGTGTATGAAGAACAACAGATAAAACTCTCGGAAGTTGCATCCCTGCTGGATGCTGTCGGGTACGAACCGCATATAAGTTTGCATGATCTTGACCGCAAAAATGAAAAACAGATCAACAAAGACAGGATCGTAAAAATAGGAATTGCGGGATTTGCATTTGGAAATATCATGTCGTTCAGTTTTCCTGAATACATGTCGGGCGGCAAAATGCAGGAGGGTGATCTGGAAATCCTTTTCAGATATTTATCCCTGCTGCTGTCCTTACCTGTTTTCTTTTATTGTGCAGGTGAATTTTATATTTCTTCCTGGAAAAGCATAAAGAATAAATTTCTCAATATCGATGTGCCCATCGCATTGGCGATCATATTTACATTTGCACGCAGCCTCTATGCGGTTTTTGCAGAAAATGGCGCCGGGTATTTTGATTCTATGTCGGGTATTGTATTTTTTATGCTGCTGGGCAGATATTTTCAGGACCGCACCTATAAAACAATTGCATTTGACCGCGATTACCGGTCGTATTTTCCGCTTTCCGTTACAGCATTAAAAGGGGAAGATGAAATTCAACTTCCGCTGAGCGAACTGCAGAACGGTGATATTATTCTGGTGCGCAACGGTGAACTCATTCCTGCAGATGCAATTTTGATCAGAGGGCGCGCTAAGATCGATTATAGTTTTGTTACCGGTGAATCGGAGCCCGTTTACAGGAGTATCGGAGAATTAATTTATGCCGGCGGAAAACAAACAGGTCCAGCAATTCAGCTGAAAATTATTAAGGAAGTTTCGCAAAGTTATTTAACACAACTTTGGAATAATGCTTCCTTTAATAAAGAGGACCATGAAAAGGATTCCTTCGTACAGCAACTGGGGCGGTATTTTGCGCTCATTGTACTCATCATTTCTGCAATTGCCTGTACGTATTGGTTATTGCAGGGTG